>PPDG01000121.1 GCA_002899795.1 Desulfobacteraceae bacterium
AAGCGGAGACCCCGGCAAAGCCGGCAAAAAATGCCAAGGTAGTCCAGGTAAGAGCCGCACCGCGGCTTGATTGAGCATAGCAGACAGCTTCATCACTCATAACACCTCACCTCCTTGCCAATAAGGTTTCAGGTTTCAGTGTTCTCCGCTGCCGCTTCGCTTCAGACGGGATTTCCGCTTCGCTCCAACACGTTTCAGTTTTTTTGTTTTTCTTCCCTGACACCTGAAACCTGACACCTGATAACTAAATGGCACCTGACACCTTTAATCCTGCTTTACAAGCTTACTTCTCTCCTTCGAAATACGATTAATCTGCGGAAAAGATAGGTCAGCGGCACACTCCATATATGCACCAGCCGACTGAATGGAGAAAACCCGAGTAAGGTCAGCACAGCGAGAATGTGAATCTTGAACCTCAACGGCACCTTGAGCATCAGGCTCGCATCTGGAGTTAGGGTCAAGATTCCACGAAGCCATGGGGCAATAGTGTTAAGAATGTCGAAGTGATCGAACAACCCGCTAACAACATTGGCAAATCCCGTGGCGACAACAAAGAACAACAAGCCCAGGGTGACAAAATCGTTCAGGGTTGTGGTGGCGAGAATTCGGTCTTTGCTGATTCGTCGATAGATTAAAAGAGCGAGGCCCAAAAGAGCCGCAGCCCCAACAACAAACCCGCTATAGGTAGCAAACAGGGTATGAGCCTGACTATTGATACCCAGCGCATCCCAGTACCTCTGGGGAATCAGAAGTCCGGCTCCGTGCCCCAGGAGGGCAAAAATAATTCCCCAGTGGAAAATGGTGATCCCTATCTTCAAGCCTTCTTTGTCAAGAAGTTCACTTGACTTTGAGTTCCAATCGTAAGGATTCGTCAGGTAGCGATACAGGTGGCCAACCACAAAGGTGGTAAGAGCCAGATACGGAAAAACCACAAATGCCAGAGTATTTAGCACGCTCATATTATCAAACTCCGTTTGCTTGTAGTTCCCTGAAAATATCAACGACAATTTCGAAGATACCACCGTGAGGGCTACCGGCCTCTTGAAGGCGGGACCCAATGACTTCAACCTGATCCGAGTATTGTCCAAGAAACGATACCTGCTTTTCCTGGCGATTTATGGACAGAAACTCGAGGATCAGCGGAAGATAATCCGGCAGTTCTCCGGTAGCGCATTCATAGCCAGTAGTATCGTACAGTTGGTGGAAATCAACCAGAGCGCTTCCCCGCTCTCTAGCGTCACCCCAGCGGTGGTATGTGAGGTTAAGACATGTCTCGGGGTTCAGGTCAAAAGTTGAGGTGTATTCCTCCTGTAGACGGATCAGCGAGTTATTGCCCAGGTAGTCTAAGAAACTTACACACCTCTCCCGTTGCTCCACTTGAGGAATTTGTGCCACCGCTTCCTTCAACTCCTCAAGTGACAGTATAAATTCATCATCCGGATATTGAAGTAGTATCGATAGCAATTTCCGGAGATAACGCTTTTCATTTGTCATTTGTCTAGCTCACTCTATTCAATGTTGAAGAAATCTATTGCTCTTCGGGCGGGGATTAACCCCATAAGCGCTCAAATAAGGTTTTTCGTGATCAAGCTAGCCCTTAACAGTTTGATTAGTAAAGTCAAGGAGAACACTGGGTCTTTCAAATCCCCCCTATCCCCCCTTTGTTAAAGGGGAGAACTTAATGAAATCACTTAAAAATCTTCCCCCTTTCGTAAAGGGGGACCGAGGGGGATTTCGTCGAGCCAAGCGCTTGCTACACGGCATTGAGTTACGGAAGCTCCTTCCTTTTGTCGGATCAATCCCGCTACAGCGGGACTAAGGCGGGAACGATCCGACCTACATTAGCTATGCGCCATGCGGACCAAAACCCGCAGCACCTTGCTCCTGATAGAGATCAAATTCCTTCTCCTTCTTAACCGTGGGAATGACAAAGCGATCCCCATATTTAGCAATCGCAAGTAATCGATACATTCCTTCAGCCATCTCCTCAGTCATACCTGCCTTCTCCAGCACACCACTATCCGCCTCGCCCTCCAGCCGCTTTGAGCGCATGTAGCTGCGGAGCGCCATGAGCCTCCGAAGCGCAAGACGAATTGGCTCCTCATCCCCAGCGGTCAGGAGATTGGCCAGATAGGTCAATGGAATCCTCATCGCCTCAGGATTGTGAACAGCTTCCTCCGACTCTTCTAAGAACTGCACCAGTGGACTCAGGGGAGGCACATACCAGACCATGGGAAGCGTCCTGAACTCCGGGTGGAGAGGGAAGGCCAGCCCCCATTCCGCCGCTAGTTTGTATACTGGAGAAGCCTGAGCCGCTTCAACGTAGCTTTGCGGCACACCCTGAGAGATTGCTTCAGCCACCACCTCCGGATCATTTGGATCAAGGAACAACTCAGTTTGGGCGGGATAAAGTTTATGCTCCTCCTTCATGGAAGCAGCGGTGGCAATCTTGTCAGCATCGTAGAGGATGACGCCAACATAACGGATCTTACCAACGCAGGTCTCAGCGCAGAGGCTGGTCAAACCTGCTTCCACTCTTGGGTAGCAGAACAAACACTTCTCTGATCTCCCGGTTTGCCAGTTGAAGTAGACCTTTTTGTATGGACAACCTGAAACACAGTAGCGCCAGCCACGGCACCTCTCCTGATCCACCAGTACGATACCGTCCTCATCTCGCTTGTAGAGAGCACCGGAAGGGCAGGAGGCCACACAAGCCGGGTTCAGACAGTGTTCACAGAGACGTGGAAGATAAAACATGAAGACCTTTTTGAACTGGAGGTAAATCTGGTAATCCAGGTTTTTGAAATTCACATCACCAGAGCCGGTGGTGCTCACCCCGGCAAGATCGTCCTCCCAGTTGGGGCCCCACTTCAGCCGGATGGGCTGGCCGGTGATCAGAGATTTCGGTCGGGTCGACGGCTGATGCTTCTTCTGAGGAGTGGAAATTAACTTTTCATAGTTGTAGGTCCAGGGTTCGTAATACTCATCAATGGCTGGGAGATCAGGGTTGTGAAAGATCTTCAACAGCTTGCTCGGCGGACCGCCGGCACGGAGACGGAGCTTTCACCCCATCTCCCAACCGCCTTTGTAAAGGGCCTGGTCCTCCCACTTCTTCGGATAGCCAATTCCCGGCTTGGTCTCCACATTGTTAAACCAGATGTACTCAGCGCCTGCTCGGTTGGTCCAGACGTTCTTGCAGGGAATGCTGCAAGTATGGCAGCCGAGACACTTGTCCAGATTCAAAACCATGGCAATTTGCGCTTTAATCTTCATACCATTCCACCTTTCCAGCCTTTCGGACCACGATCACCTCATCTCGTTGGGCACCAGTTGGGCCATAATAGTTGAAACCATAGCTCAGTTGGGCATACCCACCGATCATCTGAGTCGGCTTCACCAAGATGCGGGTAACACTATTGTGGGTCCCGCCTCGCTTCCCAGAAAGCTTTGAGCCCGGAGTGTTGATCATTCTCTCCTGGGCGTGGTACATAAACGCCTTGCCTCGGGGGATTCGGTGACTTACCACCGCCTTGGCCATCACCACCCCATTGACATTAAAGCACTCCAGCCACTCATTGTCTTCAACCCCAATGGAAGCTGCATCCTCGTCATTAATCCAGATCGCCTCACCTCCCCGAAACAGGGTCAGCATTATTAGGGTGTCGGAATAGGTACTGTGAATTGACCATTTCGAATGGGGTGTGAGGTAGTTCAAAACAATTTCCTTGCCCGCACTGCGATCCAAATCTGTGGAGCCAAGATTTTGCATGTCCAGAGGTGGTCTGAATAACGGCAGACCCTCACCAAAAGCCAGCATCCACTCGTGGTCCTGGTAGAATTGAGCCCGCCCCGTGAGGGTGCGGAATGGAACTTTCTCCTCTATATTAATGACGAAGGGAGAGTACATTCGGTCCTCAGACTCGATACCACTCCAGATGGGGCTGGTGATAATCTTGCGCGGTCGTCCATCCAGATCCGCGAAGCTCATCTTCTCTCCCTCTCTATCCTTACTCAGATGGGCAAGGCTAAGCCCTGTCTTCTTTTCTAAGCCGCCCCATGCTTTCACCGCAGTGCGTCCATTGGTCTCTGGGGCCAGCAACAGGATTGCTTCAGCCACTTGCTTGCCAGTTTTTAACTCCGGCATTCCCTGCGTCATTCCGGAACCTGCGACCGTTCCGAGCTTTTCTTTTAGTTCCTCGTATTCTTCATCTGACTTCCAGGTAATCCCCTTAGAGCCTATGCCCACATTGGCAACCAAAGGCCCCAGGGCTGTCATCATTTTGTAAGTATTAGGGTAATCTCTGGTGACCACAGAGAGATTAGGCATGGTCTTACCCGGTATGGGCTCCACTTCTCCTTTTTTCCAATCCCTGACGGTCGGTTGGGCAATTTCACCGGGTGAATCGTGGAGTAGTGGGGTAGCCACCAAATCCTTCTGTTCACCAAGATGGTTTGCAGCGAGTTCAGAAAACTTCTCAGCAATGGCCTTGAACTGATCCCAGTTGGTCCTGGTCTCCCAGGGAGGATCAATGGCAGGGTTGAAAGGATGGATAAAGGAATGCAGATCTGTGGTACTGAGATCGTGCATCTCATACCAGGAGGCTGCCGGCAGAGCCACATCCGAGTACATGGCACTGGTGGACATTCGGAGTTCCAGGGTGACCAGGAGATCCAGCTTGCCTTCGGGAGCCGGATCTCTCCATTGTATCTCCTCCGGCTTTTTCTCACCCTCTTTGTTGAGAACCGCATTGTCGGTTCCCAAGAGATGTTTGAGGAAATATTCGTGCCCCTTGCCGCTGGCGCCCAGAAGGTTTGCCCGCCAAAGAAAAAGAATTCGAGGCCAATTTTCTGGACTGTCCGGATCCTCGAGGGCGAACTTAACTTCACCCTTCTTTAATTTGTCCACCGCATAGGAGATGATCTCCTCATCAGAATTAGCTCCACTCTCCATTGCTTCCTTGCAGAGATCCAACGGGTTTCGATTGAACTGTGGATAGGAGGGCAGCCAGCCGAGTCTGGCGGCAATGACATTATAATCAGCCAGGTGTTTGTCCACCACAGTCTCGGCCAAGGGCGAACCGATCTGCTTGGCGTCGAAAGTCTCGTAACGGAACTGGTCCGTGGCAAAATAATAGAACGAGGTTCCATTTTGTTGTCGGGGAGGCCTCCGCCAATCCAGCCCAAAAGCAATGGCAGCCCAGGATGCTTGGGGGCGAAGTTTCTCCTGACCAACATAGTGGGCCCAACCTCCGCCGTTCACCCCCTGACAACCGCAGAGGGTGGTGAGGTTCAGGATGGCCCGATAGGTCATATCATTGTGGTACCAATGATTTGTGCCGGCACCGAGGAAAATCATCGATTTTCCCTTGGTTTTTTCGGCATTTTCGGCAAATTCCCGGGCCACCCGAATCACATCATCTTTGGGAACTCCGGTTATCCCTTCCTGCCAAGCGGGAGTGTATGGTTTAGGATCGTCATAGTCTTCTGCAACTTCGCCTCCCTGGCCTCTGTCCACACCAAGATTGGCTGCCATAAGATCAAAGACCGTTGTGACCAGGATTTCCTCGCCGTCCCCAGTGATCTTTTTCACCGGGACTTTGCCAATTTTTATCTCGGCACCATGAAAATCAAAAAACGGAAATCTAAGGGAAACCCAACCGTCATTTTCATTCGCAAAGCTTAAAAGAGGATCTACCGGTTCGCCACTCTCTGAATCCAACTGGTGAAGATTCCAGCGTCCCTCCTCATTCCAGCGAAAACCAATACTGCCGTTGGGAACAACGAAGCTCTTGCTTTTGGCGTCGTAGTAAAGCGTTTTCCAATCAGAGTTATTCTGGTCAACACCTAGATCTGAAGCTCTCAAGAACCGTTCCGAAACGTGTTGGTCTTCTTGGGGTTTGAGAACCACAGCAAAGGGTAGATCGGTGAAGGCCTTTGCATATGAGGTGAAATACTCAGACTGTCGGTCAAGATAGAACTCTTTGAAAATCACAAAGGTCATGGCCATGGCAAGGGCGGAATCGGTGCCCGCCTTGGCCGGAAGCCAGGTGTCAGCGAACTTCACATATTCAGCGTAATCAGGTGCCACCGCCGCAACTTTGGCGCCCCGGTAACGTGCCTCAGTAAAGAAGTGGGCGTCAGGGGTACGGGTCATGGGCAAATTGCTACCCCAAACGATCATGTAGGTGGACTCGTACCAGTCCGCGCTCTCTGGAACATCGGTTTGTTCGCCCCAGATTTGAGGCGAGGCAGGAGGCAGGTCACAGTACCAATCGTAGAAACTAATAAGGGGAGCGCCGATAAGCGAGAGAAACCGAGCGCCGGAGGCATAACAGACCATTGACATGGCTGGGATGGGGGTAAAACCGAAAACCCTTTCAGGTCCATATTTCTTGATTGTGTGAACGGTTGAAGCGGCGATGAGCGTGGCTGCCTCGTCCCAGGTAACTCGGACGAGCCCACCTTTGCCCCGCGCCTGTTGGTATTTTTTCCTTTTCTCCTCGTCCTCAACAACGCTCTGCCAGGCGAGTACAGGGTCCGGTTGGGACGTAAGGGACTCCCGCCACATCTCCAATAAAACGGAGCGAATATAAGGATACTTCAGCCGAACGGGGCTGTAGGTGTACCAGGAAAAGGTGGCACCTCGGGGGCAACCCCGGGGCTCGTGATCGGGGAGATCGGGTCCGCAACTGGGATAATCACCCCTCTGGGTTTCCCAGACGATGATCCCGTCCTTGACGTACACATCCCACGAGCAGGATCCGGTGCAATTGACCCCGTGGGTGGAACGCACTTTTTTGTCATACTGCCACCTTCTCCGGTAAAAATCCTCCCACTCCCGCTCGCCACAGCGGACCTCGGCCCAACCACCGGCTATGGCTTCCTTTTCACACCCGTCTCGAGGTCGAAGAAAGCGGAGAGATGACAAGAGGTTTCTCTTGGCCATGGGTTCCCTCCATGTTCGATTGTATGGATCAGATGACAGATACTTGCTTTAATCTGCTCAAACCGTTGACCCTAGAACTCATGCCTATCATATCGATAAGGTTTTGTTTGCTGAAAACCTGTCTTTTTCTTTCAATTCGGGCACAGTGTACTTTCGGAAAAACTTTTTATTTATTTGGGAATCAAAAGCAAATAAACTATGCGATCTAGCGGTACAGGGCGGATAGAGAAAATAGATTGGCCGAAGCCGGAAAGTCGTTATTAGGGTGAAGTGAGAGCGTATATTCCTAGATCGCTTCTCAGCAGAATATGAGGCAAAATTTAAGAATTTCCATAGGCATCCTTATACTAATCCACCTGAGGTTTCAGAAGACTCACTCCTGCCAGTCAATAGCTTCCACCGGACATGAATCAATGGCCTCTTCAATAAGATCCTCGGGGCCTCCTTCCGGTTTGATTACTTCTGACTTGCCTGTTTCCTCATTGAGTTGGAATACTTCAGGGCAGATACCTTCGCAGCTTCCTCAACCGATGCATTCATCCTGATCAACGTGAACTTTAAGAGGCATTTTTCGTTCCCCTTGTTAAATCCCCCCAACCCCCCTTTATTAAAGGGGGGCTTTCATGACTATCACTCTCCAAATTGAGAGTTTTAAAATCCCCCTTTTGTAAAGGGGGACTTAGGGGAATTTTTACCTTAATCATCCCAAAATCGCCTTCAGATCTTCATCCGGAGTGCTGATGGGCTTGATGTCGAAGTTCTTCACCAGGACATCCAATACATTGCCCGAGACAAATGCCGGCAGGGAAGGTCCAAGGCGAATGTCCTTGATTCCAAGATGGAGCAAGGACAGGAGGATTGCCACAGCCTTTTGTTCATACCAGGAACAAATAATGGACAGTGGCAGGTCGTTGACACCTACTTCAAAAGCGTTGGCAAGAGCCACGGCAATCTGGATTGCCGAATGAGCATCATTGCACTGGCCTATGTCCAGTAATCTCGGGATTCCACCGATGTCCCCCAGATCTTGGTCGAAGAAGCGAAACTTCCCGCAGGCGAAGGTCAAAACCACGGTGTCCTCGGGAACCTTCTCCACAAACTCGGTGTAGTAGTTCCGACCGGGCTTGGCTCCATCGCAGCCCGCCACCACAAAAAAGTGACGGATGGCTTTGCCCTTTACCGCCTCGATGACCTTATCGGCCACGCCAAGGACGGTGTTTCTGGCAAAACCAACCATGACCTCGCGTCCATTTACATCTTCTTGGAAGCCCGGTAGAGCAAGAGCTCGATCGATGACCGGCTGAAAATTGCGGTCGGCTATATGGGCTATTCCAGGCCAACCCACCAGACCGCAGGTAAAGATGTTGCTCTTGTAAAGCTCTTTTGGCCTCTGAATGCAATTGGTGGTCATCAAGATGGCACCGGGAAATTGGGAAAAATCTTTACCCTGATTTTGCCAGGCCGTGCCGTAATGACCGTAAAAATGCCCATATTTCTTTAACTCGGGGTAACCATGACAGGGAAGCATCTCACCGTGACTGTAAACGTTGATACCCTTGCCCTCGGTTTGCTTGAGAATCTCTTCAAGATCTTTCAGGTCGTGGCCCGAGACCAGGATGGCCTTGCCTTTCTTCGCACCCAGAGGAACCTTGGTGGGCACCGGATGGCCGTAGGTGCCTGTGTTCCCCGCATCCAGCAATTCCATGGTCCTCAGGTTGACCTCACCGCACTTTAGGACCAGGCCAATCCAATCCTCGAGACCCAAGTCCTCCCTCGAGATGGCGGCCAGACCCTCGTGGACGAAACCATATACTGCATCATCTTCCTGCCCGAGAATCTGGGCGTGGTCCGCATAGGCGCAGACACCTTTGACGCCGAACAACAAGATGTGTTTGAGGGAAAGGATATCTGGATTGGCACTGGGATATGATTGTATGCCGACAGCCTCACCCTGTTGAATGAGGTCATCTAAGGTAGAGGCAGGGGTAAAAGATGCTGGCCCCTCAGGGAAATCCACCTTGCCGCCGGCTGCCTTGACTTTATCCTTGAGCTGCTCCCGCTTTTCTACGGCCTCATTGATCAGAGCCACGAACCTATCTGGGTCGAAATCCACATTGGTCAGGGTGGAAAAAGCGGCCTGAGCTGTGAAGACATTAATATCCCTCTCGTTAACACCCACCTTCCGCCCCTCTACTGCATACTGGGACAAGCCGATAAGACCGTATACCAAGAGATCCTGAAGGGCAGCGACCTCGGGTTCCTTGCCACAAACCCCTATCTTGCTGCACCCTTCACCTTTAGCCGTTTGCTCACACTGATAACAAAACATCCTCCTCCTCCTTTTCTAATTCCTTGCCCATAGTTTCATCATCAAAACCTTGAAGCCAGTTTTTCACTCTCCGATTAGATTAATTGTAACAATAACAGATCAGATTGGTAGCACCATTGACTTAAGTCAAGAAATAAAAAAAACTTGAGAGTCCATCCTTCCAAATTGGAATAGTGTCATTCCAAAATGGCATATTCTTCCCTGGGCTAAATTTACATCTTATCTGCAACCATTTAATATTACATAGCTTTTAAAGTTTTCGTTTCTGGTATGATTACTGCTTTTAAGAATTAGACCTTTCCGAACATCTACGGAACTTTGGCTCTCAAGTCCAGGGAGTAAAATTATCAACATTTTCTAAGGAGAACAACATGGCAGAAGAAGTAACAGAGGTAAAAGAGAAAAAGAAGAAGGAGCTGCCCATTGCGCAGGTAACAACCTGCAAGTCAACCCAGCAGATGTTGCGCAAGGCAGCGGAAGACGGCGTAGAGACCGCTATGCACCGGGCGGCAGACATGAAGGCCTGTCCCATTGGCGCGGACTCTGCCTGTTGTAAACACTGCGCCATGGGCCCTTGCCGGCTTTCTTCCAAGGATCCCTATGGTAAGACTGGCGTCT
>PPDG01000631.1 GCA_002899795.1 Desulfobacteraceae bacterium
ATTTAATGCCGACCACATACGCTTTCAAACGCTTTTGTCTAGAGACTGAAGCGTTCCATAATGATAGATCGACGGGGAAAACCAATCCTACGGAGAGCCCAATAGGTGTCTTTCATCATGTCAGGGGGACCGCATGTGAAGACGGTGGATTGTTTGCTGCAGCCGGAAAGCAGTCTCTCGAATTTTGCCTCGTCCAACCGACCCTTCTCTCCGTCGTACTCAGGTTCTCTCGTTAGCACGTGCATAATAGACAAGCCAGCTAATCGTTCCTCGAGTTCTGAGAACTCATCGGGATATACTATGTGTTTTCTGGTCCGGTTACTCCAAATCAGAGTGATCTTCCTATCATCGTTTACGTCGGCCATGAAACGCAACATACTCAACATCGGTGTAATCCCGATACCGCCCGCCACCAAAATGAACTCTCTTGATTCCGGGAATCTCAGATGTCCAAAATTACCAAAAGGACCACCTACAAAAGCCTTGTCCTTTCGGCGAAGGCGACTGATGGTATCGGTCCAATCGCCGCAAGAGCGGATGGTAAACTGCAAATTTGGAGCTCTTGACGGTGTGGAGGAGATGGTGAAGGGGTGTTCTTCTTTTGAAACATGAGGTGAAGTTAAGGAGATAAAAGCGAATTGCCCAGGAATATAATCAAGATGCTGATTCTTTCTAGCCCTAAGTTCAATGCAATGAGCTTCGTGACCAACTGTTGAAATGCTCACTACTTCATAAGGCTTACCCTTGCTGAAGAAGCGTTTGATTTGTACCCAAGTATACAACAACACATAGCACCCAATGACCGAAAATATCAAGGTGCGCGGAAATCCATACTGAAAGGTGTCGTTCACATAGAGGATATGCACAGTGAGTGCAACTACAGCCAGGGGTGTTCCAGTCCGGTGTAACAGCCGCCAGCGATGATAGGCCAGACCGAGGGATTGACGCCACCAGCTTATGAAGACAATGGTCAAGATGGAAAGCACAAGACACGCACCCATAAGTTCAGGCCAGTTTTCTATGTTGAGGGAGATGGCACTCAGGCCTTCAGTTACCAGTATGAGGATTGCGTGCAGCAGACAGAGGATACCAATTACCAAACCATTGAAGCGGTGGAGTCTGAGACAGCGGTTGAGCGAGAAGACCCGATCGAAGCTTTTGAGACGCGCAGAGAATATGAGTTGAATGAGTAACAAGTATCCGGCGCAAACACCGAGCACTTGCGCCACACGGAGGAGTGTTTTATCCAGACCAAACCTGTACTTGATGGTGGAGGACTCATAGAGGAATGGTATAGACGCAGCACCCAAAAGCAATAACAGCCCAGCGAAAACCAGGAGGGCGCCAAGGAATAGTCGCTGGAATCGCGAATACACCTTTGCCAGAGGCATAGGTTTTTCTATTTGGTAATCCACGACTCCGCAGTCTGGTGAATAGCTATCTCTAGAATCGGTCCATTGGTGCGCTGATGAAAACCTCGTTTTCGATAGGATTGACTATGGCATAAGTGGTCCTTGTGTGTCAATTCTAGCGCCAAATATAGCAAAGCAATAGGGGGCAAGATTGAATCGTTGCTCCAACGGTTTTCATGCAAAAAGCGAGCGTAGACTTGACACTTTACAAATGACAGTTGTTTAGCTTAGCCCGACCTTGATGCTACTACCCCTTACAGTCTGCGGCGGATCCGGACCGCAGGAAGATGCTCCCGTTGTGCCGTGAGCAAGAGTCACCTCTAATCACTCGACGCTCCGCTCCCGCGCTCTAAGCACGAAGGACTCATCGGTGAGCGCTCGCAGGAACGCAACCAGCTGTCTTCGCTCCTCTGGAGTCAGCTCGAACCCGATAACCAGAGGGTCGGTCGCAGAGTCGGGTCTGATGTTTTGTGAATCGGGACCGAGGGATCGAGCACGCCCGCCCGCCGCGTAATGATCGAGGACAGCCTCGAGGGTGGGAACACTGCCGTCGTGCATATATGGCGCTGTGAGCGCGATGTTCCGGAGCGTGGGTGCCCGGAATTTACCCATATCCTCACTACGCCCGCTATGCCGTTGCACGCCAGTGTTGGCTTTCGGGTAGGCACCGCGTCCGTCCTCGTTATAGAGCCCGGTGTTGTGGAACTGTGCCTCCGGTGTCCCGGATCCGTCGTAGACCACCGGGCCGGAGAGGTTGAATCCGGCGTGACAACGAAAACAGCTCAATCGCTGGGAGAAGAAAAGGCGTGCGCCGGCACGTTCATCAGCATCCAGGGCATCCACCTCCCCGCCGTACGCCCAACGGTCGTAAGGAGAGTTCCCGGAGATCAGTGTCCTTTCGAACGAGGCCAATGCGTAGGTCACGTTGCGTATCGACACCGGGTCCTCGTTTTTCGGGAAAGCCCTGTGGAAAAGCTGGCGGTAGCGTCGATCGTCGCGAAACCGCGCCAGGACCTCGTCCTCGCGACCAGCCACCCCCATCTCCAGCGGTTGCGTATTTAACAACGGCACAAGGGCCTGGTCTTCAAGGCGTGTCAGGGTGGGATCGTCCCATCCCAGGGTCGCATTATAGGCGACATTGGTGAGCGACATAGCCGAGCGGGGATGGATATTCCCCTGGGAACCCACAGAACGACTTCGGCCGTCGGTGTAGGCGAGTTCTGGCCGGTGGCAGCTGGCGCAAGGCACCGTTCCGTCGCCCGACAGCCGGGGATCGTGAAACAGTTGGCGCCCGAGTTCGACTTTCTCCGGCGTCATCGGATTGTCTATAGGTACCCGGGGTGCTGGGAACCCCACAGGCACTTGCCAAACATACCCGGATGGACTGCCGCGATCCGCTCGGTCCGCTACCTGTCTACCGAACTCGCACGCCGCCCCGAGTAACATCAAGGCAATTGCGGCAACCGTGCCGGCTCTCACCATGATTTTGCCAGCCCCTCTAGCCCATCCGGCTCTTCGCCTGAGGCAATTGCCGCCTGAAGCGCATCGGCGAGCTTGCGATTCAGCTTGGTAAGAGTACGATGGTCCTCCAGGGCCTTGTCCTCGTTGCCCATCAGCATGTGCAACACACCTCGGTACATGTAAGCCTCGGCGAGCTTCGCATTGAGCTCGATGGCGCGGTCGTAGTGACGCAGCGCCTCCTCGTAATTCTCCGGTCCCTGCTTCCTCAGGGAGTATCCGAGGTTGTTGTGCGCCTCCGCCATATTTGGGTTTTTGGCCAGAGCGGTCTCGAACTCCGCCTGAGCCTTTTCGTACTTCCCCTTCTTCATATACTTCACGCCGGAGTTGTACTGAGCAACGCCAGGACGACTATCCCTGGCCGGTCTTGAGCTGCTTCCCGCGGCGAGCGCAACAGTTCCAGAAAACACCAGCGCCACGACAATGGTGGTAATTCGAGTCATAATCTGGGTCATGATTTCCTCCATCTCAAAAAGTATTGGCTAAAACACAATTGTTCGTATTTACAGCATTTAACACTCCCAACTGGAGTGCACGGCGATTTACAACAATCACATAGATAAAAGTACAATTGACAATCCCTAATTGATGTATTCATCAAAACGAATACCCTGCAGTGAGGACATCTTTGAATTAAAACTATAATTACCCTACGAGTGGTTTTCAAGCGATAGTATTCATCTGGGAAGATCGAAGCGGACACTGATGTTGTGGTTCAAACACGTCTTCTTGGGTTTAATGTTTCTTGCCAAACGTAGCAACATAAGAATATATGAAATTACTCAATATTCACGGTACTTCCCCTTTTTTGATTGGACAGTTTTGATTACCAGTTGGTCACCCGGCCCGCTCATGATTTGATCACCGCGTAACACCTAGCTTTCCCGAGTGAGTGTTTGCTCCAGACGACACAATGAAATGATGACGGACTTTAGCCCAAATGGCCCCATTACGGCGAAGCCAGATGATGTCAATCCTCGCTGCCTGCTGGTCTTTCGCTATGCTCTATGCCCCATGCTACGATTCAAGGGAGATCTTGTATGATGTGCTGCTCTCTAGTAATATTATGCCTTCTAGCTGCAACGGGCTGGCCTTTGCAGCGTTGCGGTTTTTACCGGTGTGGGTATGCAACACTAGGGTAGAGACCAACGGTAGGGGACAGAAAATCTCTACTCTTCCTCAGCTCCGGCAGGTGGACAGCTTAAACAGTGAGTTTCCAGGTCGTAGCGGCCGCTGAGCTCGTCGATGGAGGTTTCCTCGGCTAGGGGGACACCGGAGAGAAATCCAGCCCGGGCAATCATGTGGGATGCCACTGGAGCCGTCAAAAACAGGAACAAGGAGATCAACACCGCACGTACGGCAATGGCTCCATCTTCAAAGTGAACGGCAATACCTATTAAGATCAGAACGGTTCCCAGGGTTGCAGCCTTACTGGAGGGGTGCATGCGAGTATACAGATCTGGCATCCTCAGGAGGCCGATGGAAGCAAGCAAAACAAAGAGACTGCCGCCCCCGGTCAAAATAAAAGTCAGCAATTCCTTCATAAAGCTCATCCTTTGAGTCTCTTTTCTATATAGCGAGCAAATGCGACAGTACCCACGAAACTGATCAAGGCAAGAACTACAGCCACATCCAGAAACACCGGCTGATTATGGGCCATTGAGTAAACAGCCGAGATCCCGACACCCACTGTGGCCAACAAATCAAAGGCAATGACACGGTCCGGCAGGCTGGGCCCCCGCAGCAGCCGGACAAACCCCACCACCGCAGCCAGTGCCAGGACGTCGAGGACAATCTCTAGGAACAGATTGATGTGATCGGTCATCTTAATAGCTCCAGAACCCTCCGTTCAAAGCCATTCTTGATTTGCTCCCGCATCAGCTGGGGGTCTTCGACAAACATCCCATGCACGTAAAGCACACTCCGATCATCCGAGACATCCAAGCTTAAAGTCCCAGGGGTAAGAGTGATCAGATTTGCCAGAAAGGTGATCTCTATATCACTGCTGGCATCCAATGGTACAGCGACAATTCCGGGCTTGCGTTGCGATTTCGGGCTGATAACATCCCAAGCGACGCGAAGGTTCGAATGGATCAGCTCCCGCAGAAAGAAGAATGTGAACCGGATGCTTTCAGGTATCTTCCTGAAATACTGGGTAGGGCTGAGAAGTGGTCTCAACCACCACAGAACGACATAGCCAAGTGCGAAGCCGAGGAGCAAGTTGGCAACATCAGTCCTGCCGGTCATGGCTTCCCACAGCAATGCCAGTAATAGATTCCACAAGAAAACTTTCATGGTGTAGCTCCCCGCATAATGTCAATTCCCTGTAGCGGTGCCTGACCAACACCAAGGACGGCCTGAATGTATGCGCTTGGGTCAAGCAACTGGGCAGCGGCACGCTCAGCAACGGTGAAGAGCGGTTGCGGGTGCAAACCGATCGCCACCGTGAGACCAGCCAGTACTGTGATGGGTCCCAGGAGTAAGAGCAGTCGTCGCTTGGTGAGCGGACCAGTGGAATGCGATCCCTCTCCGGGAAGAACTTCTGGAGCCGGCTTCCAGAATGCCTCATCCCAGATCTTGATCATGCTCATCAGGGTCAGGAGGCCGGCGACGAGAGCCGCCGCTACCACAAGATACTGCTCGGCTTGCAAGCCGGCCTTGATCATTGCGAATTTGGCCCAAAACCCTGAGAGCGGCGGTATACCGGCAAGACTGAGTGCTGGAATCAAGAAAAGGATGGCGAGCCAGGGCGATGAGGTCGCTAGGCCTCCCAAGCTCTTGAGTTGATAGGTTCCGCGCAAGGCTTTCACCACGCCGCTGATTAAAAAAAGGTTGGTCTTGACGATGATGTGATGGGTTATGTAGAAAACGGCTGCGGCGATACCAAGAAGCCTCGCTGCTGGATTGTTAGAGGCAAGCAAACCCAAGCCCATGATCATGTAGCCAATCTGACTTATGATGTGAAAACTAAGGATACGTCGGATCTCGAATTGAGCAAATGCACCCAGAACTCCAATAACCATGGTTAGACCAGCCAACGTCAATATCAGGGTATAAGAGTAGGTCATCCTCGGAAAGACAAGAGTGAAAACGCGAATGAGGGCGTAGACGCCGACCTTCGTGAGTAGCCCGGCAAAGAGGGCAGATGTTGCCGCAGGGGGCGTATGGTAACTGGCCGGTAACCAGAAGTAAAGCGGGAAAATACCTGCTTTGATACCGAAACCGATGATAAAGAAACCGGCCACGCTCAGAATCAAGGTGGGATGACTCTGGGCAACCTTTGTCAGCTTCAGTGAAAGGTCCGCCATATTCAAGGTGTGCGCCACCGCATATAGAATCCCCACCGCCGCCAAGAAGGTGACCGAGCTCAGTAAATTGAGCGTGACGTATTTTATGCCGCCTTCAAGCTGGGGTGGTTCACCACCGAGCACCAGAAGCACGAAGCTTGCCATCAGCATCACTTCAAACCAGACGTATAAATTGAAGAGATCACCGGTCAAAAAGGCTCCACATACACCCGTGAGCAGGACTTGGAAGAACGGAAAATAGCCAAACGAGATCTGCTGCTCGCCTACGTCAGCAATTGAATAGATCGCCACGGCCAGGCCAACCAGTGCGGTGAGAACCACCATGACGGCACTCAACAGGTCAGCAATGAGAGTAATGCCGAACGGTGAAGGCCAGTTCCCCACTTGTAGAACCTGGATACCATTGGTATACACCGACACAAAGAGACCAGATGCTGCTACCATCAGAGCACCAGCACCAAGCAGGCCAAAGATGCGCTGCATTAGGGATGACTTCCAGGCAATAAGGGACAGTCCCGCATTAACGAGAGGAATGAGAATGGGTAAAATCAGCAGGTTTTTCATATATCGGTTGCTTTCAACTCATCCACATCGCCCGATCCCACAGTTCGATAGACCCGCTGAACCAGTACGGCGGCAAAGGCAATTACCGCGAAGCTGATCACGATGGCAGTGAGTATCAGTGCTTGGGGGACCGGATCGGCAAATTCTGGTCCTGGTACCAGCTCTCCTTTTGGAATAAGCGGTGGCCGGGCCCTCACCAGGCCGCCTGCCGTGAAAATAAGCAAGTTAGCCGCGTGCCCGAGCAACACCAGTCCAAATATCAGCTTGACCACACTCCGACGCAGCATCAGGTACAAACCCGCTGCGAACAGACCGCCCACTACAATGGAAAGAAGCAAGAACATGACTGCATCACTCCTCTTCGAGAGTGAGAAGGACCAGCAGTGCAGTTCCCAGCACCACCAAGTACACGCCCAGGTCGAAGAAAAACACTGTTCCAAGCTTACACAGAAACGGGATAGGATAGGGTAACCACTGTCCAGTTAAAAAGGGTTGGCCATGCCACACCGCAGCCAATCCGCTCCCGGCTGCGGTGACCAACCCGACACCAATAATGGTACGTGGGTCGAGGCGGAGAAGACGCCGGGCTGCCTTTGGCTCATAAGCCAGTCCGTAAAGAGCGAAAGCCCCGGCGATAAGCAGCCCACCCACGAATCCCCCTCCGGGTTCGTTGTGCCCCCTCAGCAGAATAAAAACCGAGAAGATCACCAAGAGAACTATAAGGTAGCGGCTGGCAGTTTGGAGAATAAGCGATTTCATTTCTGCACCTCCCCCTTCTGCCGGGCTTTGAGGCGAAGGAGCGCGTAGACACCGAAAACCGCTACTGCCAGAACAGTGATTTCGCCGAGGGTGTCGAGGGCGCGGAAGTCGACCAGGATGACATTCACTACATTCCGACCGTACGCTGCGGACAAACTTTGCCGGGCAAAAAAATCAGATAGAACTGGCTCGAGGTGAATGGACGCGGTTGCCAACACAACCAATGCCATCACCAGCCCGGCTGACATAGAAATGACGAGGTCGCGAAATCGCTGACGCCTGGTGCTCCTGGGGACGAATGGCGGCAAGTGGTAAAAGACAAGGACAAAAAGGATCACGGTAAGAGTTTCGACAATTACCTGAGTCATTGCCAGATCGGGGGCTCCGAACATGACAAAGGTGAGGGCAATACCCAAGCCGGTAACCCCCAGTGCAGCCACACCCGTCAGCCGATATCGCGCCCGAACGGTAGCAATAGCACCTGCCAGTGTTAACAGCGCGACCACCGCCTCGTGCGGTCGAATCTGCCATGCATTCTGGGAGAGTTGTGGCTGGATACTATGAAGAAGCGGATACGAAACGAGACCCACCACCGCTAGGATTGTAATGAGTATATATCGCCGCAAGTAACCGCTCTGGATCAGGCGGGTTACACCCTGTGCACTCCAAGCAAGCCCCGCCAGGAGACGTTCGTATGCCCGGGTCGGTCCAAGTGGCTCCAGCCTGCATGTTAGTTCATGAAGCAGTCTACCCTCTTGCCAAGCCCTTCGGACGCCTGGCCCCCAGGGCTCCAGACGACAGGCGAGTTCCAAGGTATGGGTGAGCCAGGGTCGCAGCTTCATGAACAGCACAAATCCCGTTGCCAGCGTAAAACCGCTCAGTGCCATGACCAGGATAGACTCCGGGTTGAGTCCGTGCCAGAGTTTCAGTTTCATCTCCACCGGAAACCCTAGGATGGCGGTTGACATGGCCGATCCGACGCTGCGATCGAATGCACCAGGAATGAGCCCGACAAACATGCCGAAGCCAGCAAGAAGCACTGGCCCGAGCAGCATGGAGATTGGAGCTTCATGGGGGGTCTTGGGAGTTTGTCGAAACGATCCAAAAAACGGCCAAACAGCCACAACCAGTGACATGGCGACTAACAAAACATTAGCTACCACTGCACCGATTATCAGCCAGAGTCCTATGGTTTCGATGTCCAGCTTGGCCGTGTAGAGCGCCTCTTTGCCGAGAAAACCAAACATGGGGGGTGCACCAGCCTTGCTAAAAGCAGCAAGTATGCCAGTGATTGCTGTGACTGGCATGAGCGAGCGGAGACCACCAAGCCGGGTCACATCACGGGTACCGGTTTCATGGTCGATGTTGCCGGCGACCATGAAAAGAGCCGCCTTGTAAAGAGCGTGAGCTACAAGAAATACTACCGCGGCCTCAATGGCCTGCACAGTACCCACACCGAGGAGCGTGGTGAGTATGCCGAGAACGCTGATTGTGGAATAGGCCAGAATCCGTTTGAGATCACGCTGTCCGGTGGCCATAATGGCGCCGACGAGCATGGTCACAACACCCACACCGATCATTAGCGTCTTCCACTGGAGAGTGCCGCCGAGGATTGGATGGAATCTCGCCAAGATATAGACTCCGGCTTTTACCATAGTTGCTGAATGCAAGTAGGCGCTGACGGGGGTGGGCGCGGCCATGGCTGCGGGAAGCCAGAAATGGAAGGGAACCTGGGCCGACTTGGTAAAGGCACCCAGAAGAAGTAGAACCAGGATCGGCATGTAGAGAGGATGTTGTTGAAAATTCACGGAAAACATGGCGGAGATCCGGCCGGCGGTTTCTAAAGGCAATCCCAACTGCACTGCAGCGAGCATCATGAGAAGAAGACCGGCCAGAAGTAATAAACCACCTGCTCCGGTCACCAGAAGTGCCTTGAGAGCAGACGCCCGGGACGAGTCAGTCTGGTGGTGGAAGCCGATGAGAAGATAGGAGCTGATACTGGTCAATTCCCAGAAAACGAAAAGGGTAATTACGTTGTCACTTAAAACGAGTCCAAGCATTGAACCCATGAAAAGCAGAAGGTATGCGAAGAACCGACCCCCGCCCGATTGCTCGCCAAGGTAAGCCCCGGAGTAAATGAGCACAAGGGCACCGATTCCACCAATAAGGAGCACAAACGTAAGGGATAAACCATCGAGTACGAATGAAAGGTCCACACCGAGACTCGGCACCCAGGACCAGCTTGTTGCAAATCTCTCCCCGGGCAATATGGGAAGATGCCGTCCAAAAAAAACAACCAAGG
>PPDG01000168.1 GCA_002899795.1 Desulfobacteraceae bacterium
AAATGCGGCTGGATTTTAAAAAAGTCAATCTCCTGAGCGACTGAGCAAGGAAGTCAAAGTTGCGGCAGAAGTGGTGGCGGTCAGAGGTAGTCTGGGCAGCGAATGATCTCTTGGCGGCTTATGAAATCTCAAGTTTCAAGCACCAAAGCACAGGGTTTCAGGTGTCAGGGAAGAAAAACAAGAAAACTGAAAACTGAACTACTGGATACCGGATCTCGTCCGCCTTGGCGGACTCGTCCGGTATGACGATTCTTATACAGGTATCTCTCGTCACTTGGCCGCAGGTTCGACCCCCATCTTTCTGCTGAATGGCAACTTTACCGACCCGTTGTTTACCCCAGCTATGCCGACAAGAATGAGGGCTAACGCCAAGAACGCACTCCAGTGGAGTCTCTCGCCCAATAACAACGCACCCCAAAAAACCCCCGTTATAGGAAGCAAATAGGTCACCAGGCTGACATTGGTGGCACCTATTCGGGCGAGCAAATAATAATAGAGTATATACGCCAAGGCTGTTCCCAGAAGAGAAAGGCAGGCCAGGGCGCCAAGGGAGAGAAGTGTCGGCGACAGCTTCCAAGGAGCATCGATAACCAGACTCATTGGCAGGGTGAGAGATGCAGCGCAAATAAGCTGACCGGTGGCGGACACCCAGGGGGTAATTTCTCGTAGTCGCCGCCCATATATCACTGAAATGGCATAGCACAAGGCAGCGCCCATGACCGCTAACTGACTAAGCACATGGGTGCCAAGGCCCTTCAAAACCGCGGGACAAAAGAGTGTTAGCACTCCGAGAAACCCCAAGAAAATACCCGCGACTTTCATGAAGTTGAGCCGCTCATCCTGGGTGAAGAAGTGGGCCAGAAGAACGGTGAACAGTGGCATGAGCGCATTGATAATCGCGGCCAGTCAAGAGTCTATGTGTATCTCAGCCCAGGTTATGAGGGTGTATGGCAGAGCACCGTTGAAAAGGCCCATCAGCAAGAATGATCCCCATAGGGGACCGAAGGCGGGCATCCTCAGACCCCGGGAGCGCAAAACCACATAAAGCACCAAGGCGGCCGGTGCAGTTCGTCCGAAAGCCACGGTAAAAGGTGGAATAGTGACCACAGCCACCTTGATGAAGAGAAAAGATGCACCCCAGATGAGGCCGAGCACGAGAAGTATTACGAAATTTCGTAGCGACATCCTGTCTCGTTCTCTAAAAATCACGCATTCAGTAAACGGTAAAATGAAGTCATCACACTGCGCTGTCACTCATGGTCATTTGGCCACCGAAAGTGGCCGTCACTACGCTCCGCTGTCATTTGTGGTCATTTATTGTAACGACATAATGACGGCCGTAAGGCCTAATGACGGGCGCAGCCCTAGTGACAACGAAGCGCACAGGCGCGAAGTTTAATGACCTCTGTCCGCCTACTGCCTGCTGCCACCTACCTACTGCTTGCCGCCCGCTGCCTGCTGATTACGTCGGCTTTCGACAAATTATCTGTGCCACCGCCCGGGTGGGATTCTCCTTGATACCCTCGAAGTAGAAAATCTCCTCCCAGTCTGCGAACATGTGACCTAACTCCCCTGATTGGAGCAGATAATCTGGATTGCGAGGCTTGCCAAATCGGGGCTGTTCCGCGGTGAAGGTCTCATATAGCAGCAATCCCCCTTTTCTCAAAGCCTTTTTTATGCAGGGTATCAGGGGCCTGTGCAAATAGCGAAAAACCAGAATTGCCCCGTAAGCATGCTCGGGCAGGGGATTGACTCCCTCTGGTTCAAGATCCACCTGCCACACACTAATCTCTGCGCCGCACTCCGCTGCAAGCTCCCCTGCCCTCTCCAGCGCCTCACTGGAGAGATCTCCACTGATCACCTTCACTCCCTTCAGGGCCAGAAAAATGGAGTTGTGGGCTTCACCACAGGCGAGGTCCAAGACCGGGCCTGGAAGGGTCTTCTCAAGAAAAAGGCCACTGTGTTCTACCAGCAATTGGGCAGGTTTCAACTTGCTTTTCGCTGATTTCACCTAATCATCCCTTGCATATTTCGTTGTTATTCTGGTAATCTCAGTTATATAAAAGGAGTTCTACCAACTTTCAAGCTTCCTTTATTAAGACAACATTGTAAAGGAGTCTTATTAGCGACTATAGGATGCCCGAGGCCTGACTGGCCCATGTGCTCATCCTGCAATCCTCCAGTACAAATTCTCTCGGAGAAGTGGAGCTTTCTCTTGAGGGGTTTTAGTTTACTACAGTGGATCAAGTTTCATTCAAGCAAACCTCTGAACAAAGGAGGAAGGGAATGATTAGAAAAATCGGTCTACTCGTGTGTGGTCTCGTATTAGTTTTCGCTGTGACCGCATGTGAGAAAAAAGAACCTGAAAAGGCTGAAGCCCCCACCCCAGCTGTTTCCGAGAAAGAGGGTGGAACCCTGGTCTTTGGTCGCGGCGGTGACAGTGTGGGACTGGATCCGGCCTACGAGACGGATGGAAATTCCTTCATGATCTGCGACAACATCTATGAGGCCCTGGTCTTTTACATGGATGAGTCAACCGCCCTGGAACCGGGGTTGGCCGAGTCCTGGGAGATCTCGCCCGACGGCAAGACCTATACATTCAACTTGCGGAAAGGGGTGACATTCCACGACGGCACACCCTTTAACGCTGACGCCGTGGTCTTTTCCATCGGCCGGATGATGAAAGACAGAAACGTGAAATTCTTTGGCCCGGGTTGGGCTATCCCACCGCAGGAGCGTCCGCCCGAGTACTGGGTCTCCATGGAGATGGATGACACCATTGATTCCATCGAAGCTGTGGACGACTACACCGTTGTCTTCAAGCTCAAAAGGGTTGAGGCCCCCTTCCTGGCCAACATGGGGATGGACTTTGCCGACATCATCAGCCCTACGGCATTCACGAAGAATCCCAAAGAGTTTCTCCGCAATCCGGTGGGGACCGGCCCGTTCAAGTTTGTCGAGTGGATCAAGGACGACAGAATTGTCCTGGCGAAAAACGAGAACTACTGGGATAAGTCAGGCGGTCCTTATTTGGATAAGGTCATCTTTCGCGCTATTCCTGAGAACTCGGTCCGCTTCCTGGAACTGAAAGCAGGAAACATCCATGTCTGCCAGTTTCCCAACCCGGCAGATATTCCACTGGTCGAGCAAGATCCTAATCTAAAACTGGTATCCCAGCCTGGAATGAACATCGGCTACCTCTCCTTCAACCACACCAAGAAGCTTTGGCAGAACGTCCATATGCGCAGGGCCATCGCTTACGCCATTAATCGCAAGGCCATTGTGGACAACATCTACCAGGGTATGGGACAGGTGGCCAAGAACCCCATCCCGCCGACCATGTGGGGCTACAACGACGCTATCCAAGACTTTCCCTACGATCCAGAAAAGGCCAAGTTGGAACTAGCAGAAGCCGGCTACCCGGGAGGCCAAGATCTGCCGGAAATCACTCTCTGGTCCATGCCGGTTCCCAGGCCCTATAATCCTGAAGGGTTAAAAGTAGGCGTCGCCATGATCTCTGATCTGGCCAAGGTAGGGATCAGGGCAAGGATTGTCAGCTACGATTGGGGAACCTATTTGAAACGCCAGCGCGAGCAGCCCAAGGATATGGACCTCTTCCAGCTTGGTTGGACCGGTGACAATGGCGACCCGGACAACTTTCTGGCCGTACTTTTTGATGGCCTTGCCTCACCCGCCATCAGAACCCAGTGGAAGAACAAGGAATACCACCAACTGATGCAAGCTGGAAAACAGACAATCGACCAGGCCAAAAGGGCCGAGATCTACCAGAAGGCCTTGCAGTTGATCCATGATGAGGTGGCAGTGATCTGCGTGGCCCATTCCACCGCGATTTGGCCGACGAGAAACAACGTTATGAACTTCAAGCTCCATCCCACGGCTTCGGTGCGGATGAAAAACGTCCGGCTCGAGTAAGCGTCGTACAAGAGCTCCATAGACTGTAAAATGAGGGGGAGCGGGAAAGTACCCGCTCCCCTTCTTGCGCAACTGAAGATCACGAATAGTTGAGGTTTCAGGTGTCAGGAAAAAGAAACATAGAAGCCGGAACCTGAATCCTCAACATTGACACCCGACACCTTCGAAGAACTACTTCCTTTAGGCCTGGATTCTTTAATAATCCACCCAGTTGCTTGTCGATTCAGAAAAGGTTATATCTTTGAACTCAAGGTACAGCTTGGCCGCACAACCACTCTTGTCCGACAGGACTACCACTAATACACTCTCTCCATGCTAGCCTACATCATTAGACGGATATTGTTACTGATTCCCACCCTTCTAGGGATATCCATCATCATTTTTCTGATGATGCACATAACCCCTGGTGACCCGGCAGAACTTCTCCTGGGGGAGCGGGCCACGGTAAAGTCCCTGGAAGCGATGCGGGAGCACCTTGGTCTAAATGAGCCCCTTCTAGTCCAATACGGCATGTTCTTGAAGAGATTAGCGAAAGGGGATCTGGGAGAGACCATCTGGACCCGGCAGAAGGTCTGGATTGAGGTGAAACAGCGCTTCCCCGCCACCATAGAACTGTCCGTTGCCGCCATGGTCATCAGTACCTTTTTGGGCATCATTCTCGGCATCATCTCCGCAACCAAGCAGTACTCAGTTTTCGACTACATAAGTATGCTCGGGGCTCTCGTGGGGGTCAGTATGCCCATATTCTGGCTGGGGCTGATATTAATGTTGATCTTCTCCTTGCACCTTGGCTGGTTCCCCATGTCCGGCAGGCTCAGCGTGGGTATAGACCTGCATACTATTACCAACTTCTATATTTTGGATGCTTTGTTGACCAAAAACTGGGCGGCATTCAAGGACGCCCTTTGGCACCTCGCCTTGCCTGCCTTTACCTTGAGTACAATCCCAATAGCCATAGTGGCTCGCATGACCCGCTCCAGCATGCTCGAGGTTTTGCGCCAGGATTATATCAAGACCGCCAAAGCCAAGGGACTTTCCCCTCGAGTCGTTGTCCTGAAACATGCCTTGCGTAATGCGCTCATCCCTGTGGTAACCGTCATTGGCCTGATGTTTGGCATTCTCTTGGCAGGTGCCATCCTCACCGAGACTATCTTTGCCTGGCCCGGGGTGGGAAAATGGCTCTATGACGCGGTACTGCAGAGGGACTATATGGTCATTCAGGGGGGGACACTCTTTGTGGCCGGTATATTCGTGATCATCAACGTGGTTGTCGATGTCCTTTATGCGGTAATCAACCCCAAGATTAGCGTGCAGTAGCAGACATGGCTTCTTTGTCACAGAGAAAAAAATCCGCAAGAAATCCAGAAGACCGCCACCCTTTTCTCGATCAACTGGAACAGCTCTGGCGCAACAAGACAGCGGTGGCCGGGCTGCTGGTTATCACTCTTTTTGTATTGACTGCCATCCTGGCGCCTTTCTTGAGTCCCCACAATCCCGTCGAGGCTTCTTTGTACGATCAGATCATACCACCAATCTGGGAAGAGGGAGGAACCTGGAAGAACATTCTCGGCACGGATGATCTGGGCCGAGATATCCTTTCACGCCTTGTCTATGGTGCCCGGGTCTCGCTGGTTGTGGCTTTGGCCACTGTGGGAATTGCTGTTTTTTTCGGCTCTTTTCTTGGTGCTATTTCAGGCTACTATAAAGGTTTCCTGGACAATATCATCATGCGTTTCATGGATATACTCCTGGCTTTTCCCCACATTCTCCTGGCCATTGTTATCATGGCCTACCTGGGTCCCGGCCTGACCAATGCCATGATCGCCATCGGGATCATCTATATACCCCGCTTCGCCCGAATAGTGAGGGCTTCCGTCCTGGAGGAGTGTGAGAAGGATTACGTTACCGCATCCAGGTCCGTTGGCGCCAGGGACTGGAGGATAATCTTTGTCGCCATCCTCCCCAATTGCCTGGCCCCTCTCATTGTCCAGACCTCACTTGGCTTCGCCTCTGCCATCCTGGATGCAGCCGCCCTTGGTTTTCTTGGTTTGGGAGCCCAGCCGCCCACACCCGAGTGGGGCGCCATGATTGCCATGGGCCGTTCCCACATCCTCAGGGCCTGGTGGGTTATGACCTTTCCCGGCATCGCGATTTTGTTTGCGGTGCTTGGTTTCAACCTTTTCGGTGACGGTCTCAGGGACGCCCTGGATCCAAGGTTGAGGGATTAATGGACCAATTGAGCATTATCGCTCAATTGAGGTAGTGCACATGGGAAGCAACGACCTCGTCCTGGAAATTCAGCAACTGCAGACGTACTTTTACGTTCGAGGTCAGGTGGCCAAGGCCGTTGATGAGGTGGACCTGGCCATCGCTTCAGGTCAGACCCTCGGGCTCGTGGGAGAATCGGGTTGCGGTAAGAGTGTAACCGCCCATTCCATCATCGGCCTCATCCCTGATCCGCCTGGCAAGGTCGTTGGCGGCAAGATTCTTTTTGAAGGCACCAATCTGCTGGAACTACCCGAGGCCAGAATGCGGAAAATAAGGGGAAACCGAATTTCCATGGTTTTCCAGGAGCCAATGACCTCCCTGAACCCGGTTTATTCTGTTGGCAATCAGGTGGCGGAGGTCATCAAGCTCCACCAACACCTGTCCCGAAGTGAAACCCGAAACCGGGTTGTCGAGATGTTCCAGTTGGTCGGCATCTCGGAGGCAGAGAAATGCATCGCTTGCTATCCCCACCAGATGAGTGGCGGCATGCGGCAGAGGGCGATGATTGCAATGGCTCTTGCTTGCAGCCCCACACTAATGATAGCCGATGAGCCCACAACCGCCTTGGATGTAACTATCCAGGCTCAGATTCTTGCTCTGATGAACAAGCTCAAGGAAGAGACCGGGGCTTCCATCCTTTTCATCACCCATGATCTTGGTGTTATTGCTGAAATGGCTCAGCATGTGGCGGTAATGTACGCCGGTAAAGTCATAGAATACACTGATGTGAAGACCCTATTTGCTGAGCCCAAGCACCCTTACACCGTAGGATTGCTGCAATCCATCATCGTTCTCGGCAGAGGTCAACGGGACCAGAAACTCAACGCCATCTCCGGCGTGGTGCCATCTTTATTCAACCTCCCCAGCGGTTGCCTGTTCAGCGACCGTTGCCCAGATGTTTTTGCTGATTGCAGAACCATAGAGCCGCACATGTATCAAGTGGGAAAAAATCACACGGCACGGTGTCTTAAATATGCTTGACCCTCAAATGGCAAATGGAACCCTTGTTGAATTGAAAGCTTTGGTGAAGCACTTCCCCATTCGAGGTGGAGTCTTCTTGAAGGAGGTTGCATCGGTCAGGGCTGTGGACGGTGTCAACCTGAGCATACGTGAGGGTGAGACGCTGGGATTGGTTGGCGAGTCAGGCTGCGGCAAGACCACAATCGGTCGTCTCATCCTGCGCCTTGAGGAGCCGACTTCTGGTGAAATCTTTTTTCAAGGAGAGAACATCCTCACCTATAACAAGGAGCGCATGCGCAATCTGCGTCGGCAAATGCAGGTTATCTTCCAGGATCCCTTCTCCTCTCTGAACCCACGCAAGACAGTCTCTCATATAGTGGGAGAGCCCCTACTCGTCCACGGCATGAAGAACAGAAGGGAACGGGAGGACAGAGTACTGGAACTGCTTCGAGTGGTTGGCCTGCGGCGGGAACACATGCGCCGCTATCCGCACCAATTCTCAGGAGGACAAAGGCAGAGAATCTGTGTGGCGAGAGCATTGGCTCTCCACCCCAAACTGGTCGTGTGCGATGAGGCAGTATCAGCTCTGGACGTTTCCATTCAAGCCCAGGTGATCAATCTACTCAAGGACCTCCAGCAAGAGTTCGGGCTCACCTACCTCTTTATTTCTCATGATCTGGCAGTGGTGGAGCACGTTAGCGATCGGCTCGCGGTTATGTATCTCGGCAAAATAGCGGAATTAGCTGATAGTGTAGAAATCTATCAGGCCCCTCTTCATCCCTATACCCAGGCTCTCCTTTCCGCCTCTCCCATCCCCGACCCCACCCTGAAACGAGACAGGATAATTCTAAAAGGAGATGTGCCCAGCCCCATCGATCCCCCTCATGGCTGCCGCTTTCACACTCGCTGCCTCTATGCTGAGGATATCTGTAGTCAACAAGAACCAGAACTCAAAGAAGTAAGGAAGAACCACCTGGCAGCATGCCATTTTGCCGGATCAGTGGGGTTGCACTGAAGATTGGAGGGGTGGAGTAAAGGAGGAATAGAAATTCCAAATCACAAAGACTGAGGTTTCAGTGTTCCCCGCTGCCGCTTCGCTTCAGACGGGATTTCCGCTTCGCGCCAACACGTTGCAGCTTTTTTGTTTTTCTTCCCTGACACCTGACACCTGACACCTTGAGATTTTGCACTGGAGAGTTAGTCCTTGAAACCGATATACCTTGATTATAACGCCACTACCCCAATTGACCCGGAAGTTGCCGAGGCCATGCGCCCCTATCTTTTCGAACATTTCGGCAATCCTTCCAGTTCTCATTGGTACGGCATT
Source organism: Desulfobacteraceae bacterium (assembly GCA_002899795.1). GTDB lineage: Bacteria > Desulfobacterota > Syntrophobacteria > BM002 > BM002 > BM002. The sequence goes on from PPDG01000168.1 coordinate 8,489, forward strand.
CAGACGAAAAAGGCTGTGGATGAGGCCCGCCGCCAGGTAGCGGATCTGTTGCATTGCAACTCTGAAGAGGTGGTGTTTACCAGCGGCGGCAGCGAATCCAACAATTACGCTATCAAGGGTACTGCCTTTGCCAATCGGGAAAAAGGTAATCACATCATTACCTCGGCCATCGAGCATCCTGCTGTGCTCAAGGTGTGCAAGTACCTGGCAGAGAAAGGTTTCCAGATAACCTACCTGCCGGTGGACGAATTCTGTCTGGTGAATCCGCGAGAATTACAAAAAAGTATTACGCCACAAACCATATTGATTACCATTATGCATGCGAACAACGAGGTGGGTACCATTCAGCCCATAGCTGAAATTGCCAAAATTGCCAAAAAGCACGGCATCGTTTTCCATACCGATGCGGCGCAATCTGTGGGAAAGATACCCACTCGGGTGGATGAGTTGGAGGTGGATCTTCTCACCATTGCCGGTCACAAGCTTTACGCTCCAAAGGGAATTGGAGCTCTGTATGTCCGAGGCGGGATACGACTGGAAAAACTCATCCACGGCGCAGATCACGAACAGGATCTCCGTGCCGGCACCGAGAATGTCCTTGAGATTGTCGGCTTGGGTCAAGCCTGCGAGATCGCGAAACGTGATCTGGAAAAGAACACGCGCCACATGCAGAAGATGCGAGATTTACTTTACGCCGGTCTCAGGCAACAGGGGGGTGAAATAAGACTGAATGGCCACCCTGAGAAACGGTTGCCCAACACCCTGAGCGTGTGCTTTAAGTCCATTGAAGCCAACACCCTTTTAGCAGAGATTGAATCCGTTGCTGCCTCGGCAGGGGCTGCCTGCCACTCAGATTCCGTTCGGGTCTCCTCGGTGCTGGAGGCCATGCAAGTGGACCTGGAGTACGCCATGGGCACTGTACGTTTTTCCACCGGCAAAATGACCACAGAGGAGGAGGTGACTCACACCGTGGCCGTCTTCGTTAAGACCGCCCGGCGGTTGCTGGCGGAGAAGTAAAAGTGGTAATTTTTTACCAAAATTCTGGCTTTAATTACCTAATTTCTAATACCCCTCCCTACTCCCCAACCACATAAACACCTAAAATAACAACACTTATAGTACCACACCAAGTTGGCACGATCTTTTAATACTGATAGCCTTTTGCGTTACCCTTTGATTGCCCCGATGAGGCCGTCCAACCACCGTTTTCCCCTCCCCTGGCGGGCAGGGATTATGAGGTTATCGGAAAGGCTTATAGTCTATGCCGGGAAATTCCCTAGACCGCAGAAAAAAAACCGACAGACGCTCGGATAAAGATAGGAGAGCAGGTACGGACAGGAGGAGTGGTACCGATAGAAG
>PPDG01000053.1 GCA_002899795.1 Desulfobacteraceae bacterium
AATGCCCACCAGTAACCCAATGCCCACTAGCAGGGCGAACAGCTTTATTGGGTTGGCAAGTGAGTATGGCGGGGCGAGAAAATTTGTATTTATGCCGAGAAGAGGCCCACCATAGATCCCGACAAAGCCTATATTGGTAACAATGAACAGACCCACAAAGCCAACCAACACAAGTATGTGGGCCCAGTAGCGATCACGATTGGTGGTGCAAAGCTTAAATTTATCGTGCAGCAGAATGGTGGGAATTACCGAGATCAGGCTCTTGACGTAGTCGCCCATTGCCAGCGGTTTATCTTCCGTGTAGCCTTCCTTGACGGCATTGGCGTGTATACCTTGTAAAAAGTTCCAAACGCCAAAACCTATGGATCCTATGGCCATGAAAGTAACTGCGACAAAGATAGCATCCACCAGAAGGAGTGGAAACAAGTCACGGTATTCCACCGCTCCCTCAGGGATATGGCCTCCTGCAATTTTAATCCCAAGCAAGAGGATGAGCACCGGAATGGCAAGCATTATCGGTAAGTATTTTCCCTCACCGACGATCTTACCCATGAAGCTGGGAAAGGCAAAATGCCTGAAGCTCAAAGCGCGAATTGCCCGCAGGGTATCTCCAGGCCTCGCATCTCTGGGACAATGGGTGGAACAGTCATTGCAGTAGTGGCAGAGCCACACATCGACATTGTTCACCAACCTGTCCTTCAGGCCCCACTGCGAGTAGATCATTTCCTTACGGGGATAAGGTTTCTGCTCAGGAGCAAGCTCGCAGACCACAGAGCAGGTGGCACACTGAAAGCACTTTTTCAGAGTCTCTCCCCCTGCCGCCTTGAGTTCCCGAACGAAGTCCAGATCGGGCTCCACCAAAGTCGCAGCTTTGCTCTCTACTTGCACTGCGGATTCATCTGCCATGGTAATTACCTCCTCGTGCTTCGATGCGCAAGTTAGGCGATTTATTTTCTAGTGAGCAGAGGCTAATTTCGCTTACTCAGCACTAGTCCTGAGAGAATAAGTTCCGAACAGAACTTATGAGTCGAAGGACTAGAAACCCTTATAGGGATTGGGACCAACTTCATCCAGCTTTTCTGAAAACTCATTTATCATTCTGGGTAGCTCGGAATACTCACTGATCTGCAACTGAATCAGCTGCACCCGGTCGGACTCGAGGGCCAACCGGTCCAGGGTTTCCGCAACCTTGGACAACCGAATATCTGCCAGCTCGCTACCCTTGACGAAATGACACTGGTAATCATCACCATGGCGGCAACCCAGCAACAGGATACCATCGATGCCTTTGGACAGGGTATCGGCGACCCAGATCAGGTTCAAGCCGCCCAGGCAGCGCATGGGAATGACCCTTGCCCAGGGACTGATCTCCTGGCGGATGAGACCCACCATGTCCAGGGCCGGATAGGCGTCATTTTCGCAGGCCAGGATGAGAAATCTTGGCTTCTCGTCCCACTCGTCCGGCACGTTGATGCTTTTGATAATGTTACCGATCATCCGGACCGAGTAATTCTTGAAGGAGATGATCCGTTCCGGGCAGGCACCCATGCAGACCCCGCACCTGCGGCAGCGGGTGGGGTTGGGAAGTGGATTGCCCTTTTCGTCTTCATTAATGGCCCCGAATGGACACTCAACCGTACAGCGCTTGCACTGGGTGCAACGGTCCATAAAGAAATCCGGATAACTCATGTCTCCGGACCGCGGATGCACGGCCATACCCTTGGAGGTGAGTTCCACACATTGGATTGCTTTGAGTGCAGCTCCTCCTCCGTCATCAATGGTACTGGGCCCATCCAGGGGAGCCCGCACACTGCCTGCGTAATAGATTCCCGTTCGCCGCGACTCGTAGGGAAAACAGATGAAGTGTGAGTCCGGAAAGCCGCTGTGCAACGGTGGCGCCTCCGGCCCCTGCCTGTAGTCCAGGTTGAGCATGTCTGACTTAATGATAGTGTCGGCAGGCACGTCCGCTAATTCGGCCGCACCCTCCTCATCATCTTCCAGACCCAGCTCGACCTCCTCACCAATGTCCGCATTTGTCACCATGCCCGTTGCCAGAACCACCATATCCACCTTCAGCTGAATCTTTTCGCCCAGCAGGGTATCATCCACCTCCAGCACCACATTCTTGTTCTCATCCTCACTGACACCGCTCACCTCACCTTTGGTGAGAAACATGCCTTCATCCTCTTGCATGCTCTTGTAGAAATACTCGTAGTGACCAGGGGTGCGCATGTCCCTGTAGATCACATAGGCCTTGGCATCTTTGTCCTGTAGCCGCAGGTATTTGGCCTGCTTGAGAGACTCTATGCAGCAGGTCGAAGAACAGTAAGAAAGGTGCTCTGGATCCCTGGAGCCGGCGCACAGAACAAAGGCCGCTGACTTTACCGGCCGGCCGTCGGAGGGCCGCGTAATAGTACCCTTTGAGGCAAGCTCTTCCATGGTGACATTGGTGATAACGTTTTCGCTCTGGCCGAATCCCAGATGGGTTAACTTGCCGGCATCGTAGGGCACAGCTCCGGTGGCCACTACGATGGCACCTACCTTTTCGGTTACCACATTGCCGTTCTGCTTGATATGTGCAGTATAGAGACAGGGCGCACCTTCGATTTTCTCCATGGTGGCCCCGGTATACACCGTGACATTACCGTCTTCTTCCACCGCTTTGATGCGATCGCCGATATCCACATCCTCCAGGTCGGTGTAGGGATGCTTCAGGGGAGCCTGCTTGTGGAGTTTATTCATCCAGCCACCCAGCTGAGCTTCTTTCTCCACCAGCACCACCTCGTAGCCGGCCTTTGCCGCTTCAGCAGAGGCAGTAATACCTGCCAGCCCGCCACCCACTACCAGCAGCCTTTTAGACATTTCCTCTTCCGGCTGGAAAGGTTCCAGGGGCTCCATGTCCCCGACCTTGGTAATCCCCATCCGCAGGTAATCCTCGGCCATCATCTGGGTATCTTCTTCCCCTTTAGGCTGGCACCAAACCACCTGCTCCCTGAGGTTTACCCGATCCAGTACCACGCTCGGCCCGAAGTCAAACACATCTCGCATGACCCGGGGGGAGCAGGCCGCGACCACCACTGCGTTCACCGCCTCATCACCGTTCAAATCTTCCTGGATGACCTGCACCCCTGCCTCGCTGCAAAGAAAATCGTGGTCTTTGCAAACCGCTGGGCTGAACTCGTCATTGGCAACCGCGGCCAGGGCTTCCATATCCAGGGAATCCCCGATGCCACAGCCTTTACATATATAAACCCCTACTTTCTTCTCCATTGGATTACCTCCTCACCGTAGATTGAATGGCCTTGAGCGCTGCAGCGGTAGCATCTCGGTTGGAAGTCGCCACATCCAGCGGCCTTCTGGCGCATCCGGCAGCATAGATTCCCGGCTTCTCACCTACGACAAAGCCACTTTCGTCGTAGCTTACATCAGCGGGCACCCTGGCCGTGGCCATACTGGGCTCCATACCGGTAGCCAGCACCACCAAATCCACTTTGGCCTGGCTTTTACTGCCGCTGTAAATGTCCTCGGCCTCGACCACAATCTGGCCGCTGGCCGGGTCTGCCTCTACCTTGGCAACCTTGCCTTTGATGAGGGTGACATTTTCGTCAGCTGCAACTTTGGTGTAGAACTCCTCGTATTTACCCAAAGCTCTGATATCAATGTAGAAGATGGTGACCTTGGCATCGGGGAGCTGCTCCTTAACGTAGGTCGTCTGCTTGAGTGAGGCCAAGCAGCAAATGTGGGAGCAAAAGTCCATGTAGTTCTCGTCCCGGGAACCGGCGCATTGTACAAAAGCAACGCTCTCCACCGGTTTGCCATCTGCGGGTCGGACAATCTTGCCGTCGGTTGGACCATCAAAGGCTGCCAACCGTTCCATCATCACGTTGGTGATCACGTTGGGAACCGTGCCAAATCCCAGATTCTCCATCTTGGTGGCATCGTAAGGATTCCAGCCGGTGGCCCAAACAACAGATGCTACCTTAAGGGTTATGCTCTCAGGCTGCATGTCCAAATCCACCGCGTCATACTGGCAGGCCTCCTTGGCCTTGGTTGCCTCCTCCGTGCCGATGATTTCCGGAGCAATCACATAGCGCATGGGATACGCCATGTCGTGAGGAAGATAGACAGCCTTGATCTTGTCCATATTGTAATTGTACTCATTGGGAATTTCAGTGGTGACCCCCTCGGTACAATCCCCGCAGGCCGTGCAGTTCTCATTCACATAGCGCGGGTTGAGTTTAATGGTCACATCGAAGTTTCCTTCCTCACCGGAGACATTTTCCACCTCAGCCATGGTGAAAGTTTTTATCCGGGGATTCTCTCTTATGCGGCGGAAATTGATTTCCAGGCCGCAACTGGGCGGGCAGAGCTTGGGAAAGTATTGGTTCAATTGCGCCACCCGACCGCCAAGATACGGCCGCTTTTCAACAATAAAAACATCTCGGCCAGCCTCGGCCGCCTCCACCGCCGTGGTCAGGCCGCTGATGCCGCCGCCCACCACTAAAATACTTTCCGTCAAAGCCTTTTCATCAGCCATCGCATTCCTCCAAGGTATTTGGTTTTACTTTAGGGCAAGATTGTACGTAGGAAGAGTTACGACTAAACCCTAAGGAGGTTGCCCGACGCGCATGAGCTTGTCGCCGCCGCAACTTCCCTGTTCCGTATCTATAGCCGTTTTGCCGGGCAATCACCATAAGGTTTAGATTTTGGAGTCAACTCTGGGAGGGCTAAACAGCATCCCTCAAATCTCTAGGTAAGTATCTTGGGCAACGGAAGTCTCAGTGTTGCCCAAGGAAAGGAAAGTTAAAAAAGTGCTCCAGACGCCAGTCCGGCGCCTGGAGCAGGATCAATCAGGTTTCACTTATAGGCCCAACCAATTTTGCACGGGCTCCTTGCGAATAGACCACTCTCTGGTGGCGGGATCCCACTTGGAGATGGTGAACACGTGCCAGTTCTCCTGGTCCAGGACCTCTTTGAAGTCAGCGCGGTAGTAGTAACCCGGGTAACGGGTCTCCTCCCTGAACATGAGGTGCCGCACGTGAGCCTCGGAGGTCCACAGACGGTGGTAGTTCTCCCAGGCCCGCATCAGCTCGTGCAGACCGTTGGCGCCCAGAAACTTGGAGTCCTCATAGAGCATCCTGAGCTCCTCCAGGGCCCGCTCCAGCATGGGCTTGTTCGTGGTGTACCAATTAGAGGTACCACCGGCGTACTCGTCCATGATCTTGTTCAAGCGGAACAAGAACATCTTGGGCCGGATGTAATTGGGGGTAATATCGTCTGTGACCGTGTAGCCCTTGCCTTCTTCGTAGGTCTTCAAGGGCAGCAGGATCTCAGCCTTGACTGCCTCGAACTGAGAAGCGTCAAGATTCACATCCCCGGGGTTGTCCACCAGGAACTTGATGGCCCCTTTAGCGGCGATCCGTCCCTCGGCGTGGGAGCCGGAAGAAAACTTGTGAGCAGAACAGCCCACCCCGTCACCACCGGTGAACAGACCCTTGATCGTGGTCATCCGGTTGTAGCCCCAATTCCACTCGGGCGGTGCCAGGTCTGCGGGTCCGCTCACCCACATACCGGCGTGGGAGGCGTGGGAGCCGATAAAATAGGGCTCGGCTGCCATCATCTCGGAACTCTTCTCTTCCGGGAAGATATTCTGGCCGGCCCAGACCAGCGCCTGGGAGATGGTCATATCCAGGAAGTCTTCCCAGGCCTCGGCCTCCAGCTCTTTCATCTTCTTCTTGTAGGCCTTGGGGTCATCCTTGTACTTTTCGGCCAGGGCGGCGATGGCCCGTTCAGTCCTAATGGACACCGGACCCCTGCCCTCCATGGTCTCAATCATCATCTGGTGGTTACGCAACGGCGTGGGCACTGGCTTGGCTGCGTCATATGGTGCCCAGGGCTTGAGCACGTCCAGATTGTGGATGTACTCCTCATCGAAAGCGTTGGTGGCCGACGCCTTGAAGAACAAGAACCAGGCGCCCACCGGGCCGTAGCCGTCCTTGAACCGGGTGGGGATGAAACGGCTTTCCATCTGGGCCAGCTCAGCCCCCACCTGCGCCATCATGGCGTAGTTGGAGCCGGCGTTCCAGGGTGGATACCAGGTGCGGCCCAGACCCTCGCCCACGGAGCGCGGTCGGAAGATGTGCACGGCGCCACCGCACATGCAGCAGATGGCCTTGGCCTTGATGAAATAGACCTTGTTCTCGCGCACGCTGAAGCCTGCGGCCCCGGCGATCCGGCTGGGGTCATTGGCGTCGGTGAACAGCTTGACGATGAACAGCCGCTCTATGATGTTGTCCACACCCAGGGCGTTCTTGGCTGCCTCGGCCACGATTACCTTGTAGGACTCGCCGTTGATGATAATCTGCCAACGGCCGGCGCGCTGATAGTTACCCTCGGCATCCTTCCAGATGGGGAGTCCCCATTTCTCGAACAGGTGCACCGAGGAGTCAACGTGGCGGGCAATATCGTAGACCAGGTCCTCACGGACGGTCCCCACTTGGTAATTCTGGACATAGCTGACAAAGTCCTCGCAGCTGTTCTCCCCTTTGCCAGCACCGATGTAGGTGTTGATGGCGGAAAGCCCCATGGCCACCGCGCCGCTGCGGTCCACCGCAGCCTTGTCTACCATGAGCACGCTCAAGTTGTTCTTCTTGGCCCAGTAAGATGCCTCCCAGGCCGCACCGCAGGCGGCCATGCCGCCACCGACGATCAGAAGATCAGTACTCAGTTCGACGGTTTCAAAAGCCTCCATAATTTTCTCCTCCTCAAATTACTTGGTGGGCAGCGTATCGAAGCCCCCCGATGTTGGCTCAGTCCACAGGTTCTCGTCGTTGAGATCACCAGGGCCCTCAGTAAAACCACCATCGGGCACAGCCATGCCTTCCTCGGTGGTGCGGATGGGGAACTTGAAGCGCTTGATAGTGCCGTTTCTGAATTTCACCGTCCACATGATGTCTTCGGAACCGCGCAGGGGTACCACGCTCGCACCCATGGGCACGAAGTCGGCATAACCGCGAACGTCCATGGCCTGCTGGGGACATATCTTGACGCAGCTGTAGCATTCCCAGCAAAACTCGGGCTCTTGGTTGTACGCCTTCATGGCCTCCGCGTCCAAGACCATCAGGTCGTTGGGGCAGATGTACATGCAGGCTGTCCTGTCCTGCCCCTTGCATCCGTCACATTTTTCATCAATGACGTAACTTGGCATTGATTTACCTCCTAAGTTTTTTTTCCGAAAATCGTAAGTAAATACTTAATAGAGATCCGAAATTCCTAACTCCATAGCCAAAACAAATACCCGATGATCACCTCCTTCCACTAAGTGCTATTTAGCTGTCAAGTGGTCATAGAAAGCAAATACTTCTATGCCTGGTTAAATTCGGCCGGATAATACCTTTAGGGCCGGTTGTCATTTGGTCGTTTTCGACCAATCTTCTTGCGACTATTTTTTCTCGACATCGCCGGTGGCGGCGCCGTGAAGCTTGATCTCCACCTTTTCTTCGAGGCCAGCGTAGTAAGCCTTGAGGATCTTGATGACCTCTGGCTTGGAGAACTCGGGGGGCACCGGCTTGTCCTCGGACAGCATCTTGCGGAGCATGGTGCCGGACAGCAGCAGCCGCGCGCCGCTTACGTAGTTGCCATCCTCATCGATGACGGCCTTCTCATCGTGCGGGCAGGTCTTCATGGAGGCCATGGTACCGCACTCGTAACAGTAGAAGGTCCAGTCCAGCGGCAGGGGCTTGAGCTCGAGCGAGCCCTCGGGGATTTCCAGGAAGATCTTCTGAGCGTCAAAGGGGCCGTAGTAGTCACCCACGCCCGCGTGGTCTCGTCCGACGATCAGGTGGCTACAGCCATAGTTCTGGCGAAAGCAAGCGTGAAGCAAGGCTTCACGGGGACCAGCGTAGCGCATCTCCATGGGGTAGCCCCCCTGCAGCACGCGTTCCTTGCGGAAGTAGTTATCCACCAGGGCCTGAATCGCGTCAACCCGCACGTCAGCGGGAATATCGCCTTCTTTCAGCTTGCCCACCAGCTGGTGGATGTAGACGCCGTCGCAGACCTCAATGGCGATCCAGGCCAGGTAGGCGTGGGAGTTGTGCATGGGGTTGCGGAGCTGCAGCGCCGCCACCGTGTCCCAGCCCCGCTCCTCAAACATTGCCCGGGACTGGGCCGGTGTCTGATAGAGGTCGCCGAACTCTGAGGGATAAAAACTCTCACCCAGCACCTTGATGGGACCGGCCAGGTTGATCTCCTCTTGAGCCATGACCTTCTGCACCCCGGGATGGCCCTCAGCATCATCGGTCCCGAAGACCGCTTTGCACTCGTGGACCTTGTCGATGGTGTATTTTTCCGTCACCTTCATGGTGGCGAGGATATCGTCATGTTCCACATCCACGAGAGCGACCTCTTCATTGGCGTCAATGCTGTCCGCCAACTCTTTGGTCACCGACAGGGTGATGGGAATGGGCCAGAAAGTTCCATCTGTCGTCAAGAACTTGTCACAGACTCCCTTCCAGTCATCATAGCCCATGAACCCTTCCAACGGGGTGAAAGCGCCGATGCCCAGCATGAGCACGTCAGAAGCTTCCCGTGAAGTCATAGGTACTTGCTTTAGGGTCTTTGCCTTTTCAACTTCTGCCTTGAGCTCAGCGCCCTCTAGCAGCAGCGGTTTCAGCTTTCTCTCTTTTCCGTGTGGAGGTACCAACTTCGACATTTCCTGTTCTCCCTTCTTCATTGAGTATTCATTTTCCAAAACCTATATGAGTTGCGGCAAGCCCTACTAATCAGGGCGCCTTCTCAACAACTTAGTGGAGTCTTCTTTTCCACTCCTACAAAAAGCGCAAAATTATCCTCTCCCGCCTGTTGCTTGTGAAAATTTGCTCTAACTGTAGTGGGCAAAAACGCCTCGATCACTACGGTGTCGCGCCTCGGGAATTTTTCCCTTTCAGGTGGCGGGGTAAAATCCGTTTACACGACTGCCGGGCTACCGCGTCTGTTCATTATACCGTTAGATGAAACGGTTGGTTTTCGTTTCGCTAAACCGGAAAGTCTCATTTACAGCAGGCTCAAGGGGGCGGCGTTTTCTACCAACCCCTCCATGTTCGGGCCCAGTAAATGCCTGAGCACACCCCGTTCCGAGGGGAGAGAAAATACATTGGCTGGGCTGATTTTGTACTATCTTTAACAATGTTGGAGTGAATATACCCCGTAACAGATAAATCTGCAAGCATTTTTTTTCACAAATTTACGTGACAATTAGGCTTTTTAGAAGGGGTAACAAAAGTGGTTGACTTTATAGCAAAAAATCGATAACTGCAAAAAGATTCTAGATTGCGGAATGCGGATTGACTCCTTTAACGATAGTTCAGAAACTCACTAGCGACATCAGATTACAGCTCTCAACTAACATCAATCCTAAATCCACAATCCGAGATCCGAAATCCGAGATGAAGAGAGGTGTGAACCTTGCCGAACAAAAATCGCTTTCCTTTATATGGTTGGCTTGGACTCTGCGTACTGGTAGTTGCCCAGGTCCTCCTGTTTATCGGCATAGAGGTGGTGAGGTACTGGTTCTTTCCTCTTGCCTGGTGGCCGTACATTCTGATCGTTGACGGGCTCGTCTACCACCGTAAGGGAAGTTCACTGCTCAAGCGGCATCCGCGTGAGTTTTTTCTCCTTTTACCCTGGTCTGTCTGTTTCTGGCTCATCTTCGAGCTCTTCAACGTTGTCCTGAACAACTGGCACTACGTCATGGTGCCCGAAAATATTCTCCAACGCTGGGCT
>PPDG01000051.1 GCA_002899795.1 Desulfobacteraceae bacterium
AAATAACCCGAATTCATTACCGAAAGACTGTGTTCTTTTGCCAAGGGGTTTGTTAAAATGACTACCTGTAAAGAGCACCTCTTCCTGACATGCAGCGCTTTTTAGCAAAGAATGATGGCACAGTAAGTATTTGGCCAGCACTGGATGGCTACCGCCGCATAATTTTGGTTGATGTTTTGAAAATTTCTACATGGGAAAAAGCGAAAAGGAGAGATTTTCATGAAAAGACTCACTATCCTTTTGATATACCTCCTTATTTTCGTTGGCTGTGCGACCACAAAAGGAACACCAACACAAGAGTTTGGGGGAAAACCCGATGTTTTTTGCAACGTAATCCAGAAGCCAGACCCCTTACTGATGGGAACGTGGGAGTGCCGTTTTTTGAGAACAGTAGGCAAATCCCGTGCCGACGACAACTATGTTAAGTACCGCTTGATTAAACAGGACGACACATACGGACTCTATTTTTATCGCACCTAGAGTGACGGCAGAAAAAAGAAAGCAGAATGGAAAAACTGGACTATCAATGGAAAAGAAATATTGGGAGAACCCCGCCAATTTGGGGTAAAGATATTCGTACAGGGCAAGGATGTCTATTTTACCATTAGAGCACTCGATAAACCGGCCAAGATGTCTCGGGTCAATGACTAATGAGCCTTTTTGAAACTACTAACAAAATAGCGAAACTCCTGGGGAGAAAAGCCTTGACAAAAGGGGGTTAGGGGATAGAATGACGAGGTTTTAAAGGTCCCTGTCCCACTTTAGCGGGACTAAATCGGGACTGCAGGAAATCCATGATAGATCGCTCCGGATAGGAAACCAGGAAAACAGGAGAATAATAGATGGGGGTTGTAGAGGACAAGATCAAGGAATTGAAGGAGAGGGAAGCCAAACTCAAGGAAATGGGTGGAGAGGCGGCGGTAAAAAAACAGCATGACCGCGGCAAACTCACGGCCAGAGAACGAATCGATCTCCTTTTCGATCCGGGAACTTTCAGGGAAACTGATATTTTCATGAAGCACAGGGGGACCCTGTTTGGCTTGGACAAGCTGGAAATACCAGCCGACGGGGTGATTACCGGCTATGGCAAAGTAGCTGGTCGTCCCGTGTGTGCTTTATCCCAGGACTTCACAGCACGAGCTGGAACACTGGGCGAAATGCACTCCAAGAAAATCTGTAAGATCCTTGACCTGTCAATGAAATCGGGAATCCCAGTTGTGGGCTTCAATGATTCCGGGGGGGCGCGCATCCAGGAGGGAGTAGATTCCCTTTCTGGCTACGGGCAGATTTTCTACCGCAATGCCATCGCCTCAGGTGTGGTGCCGCAGATATCTGCAATTATGGGCCCATGTGCAGGAGGCGCGGTTTATTCTCCGGCCATGACCGATTTCGTCTTCATGGTCAAAGACACAAGTCACATGTTTATCACCGGACCCGATGTGATCAAGACGGTGTTGGGAGAGGTAGTTACCTTTGAGGACCTTGGCGGGGCCATAGCCCATAATAGCAAAAGTGGAGTGGCTCACTTCGCCTGTGAAGATGACGCTCACACCATTGAGAGAATCAAAGTACTGCTGAGCTACCTCCCCAACAATAATATGGAAGAGCCGCCCAGAGTAGATACTGGCGACAGCCCGGTCCGCACTGATCCAGCCCTGGACTCCATTATACCGGACAACCCCATGGAGTCTTACGACATGAAGGACGTGATTCGGTCCATCGTTGATAACGGGGAGTTTTATGAGGTTCAGGAGCTTTACGCCCAGAACATCTTGGTGGGTCTCGCCAGACTGGACGGACGCACCATCGGGATTATTGCCAACCAGCCTGCGGTGCTTGCCGGTTGTCTGGATGTAAACTCATCAGACAAGGCCTCGCGTTTCATTCGTTTTTGCGATTGTTTCAATATCCCGCTGCTTACCATCGCCGACGTGCCGGGATATTTGCCTGGCAGTGACCAGGAATGGAGTGGGGTGATTCGCCACGGTGCCAAGCTGCTCTGGTGTTATTCAGAGGCCACCGTGCCTAAGATTACCTTGATTACCAGGAAGGATTACGGTGGCTCCTACCTGGCCATGTGCTCACGAGATCTTGGTTGCGACATGGCTTTGGCCTGGCCCAACGCCGAGATTGCGGTAATGGGCGCTGATGGGGCGGCCAATATTATCTTCCGCCGCGATATCCAGGGGGCAGATGATCCCGAGGCCAAGCGACAGGAGAAGATTGCAGAATACAAAGGACTACTTTACAACCCTTACATTGCCGCCTCGCGAGGCTACATTGATGGAGTGATCGTCCCGAGCGAAACCAGGCCGCGTCTCATAGACGCGCTTGAAGTGCTCTGCACCAAGAGAGAAACGCTACCCCCCAAAAAGCATGGGAATATTCCAATGTAGTTGCGTTACCACGCAAACTAAAAAACCCCGCCCTTTGGAAAAAGTCGGGGTTTTTTTGTGTCTAAAATTCTAGACTTTAGACTTCAGACTAATATTCCAACACTATAAATTCGAATATCGAATATCGAAATTGGTCCTTCGGACTCCCCACCCTGCGGGCGGGGCCCCAGTTTCGAAACAATTTTCAAATGTTCAAAATTTAAATGACCGAAACATTTTATTCGCAATCCTCAAATTCTTCGTTTTGAACATTAAAGAATTAGGATTTCGAATTTGTTTCGTGCTTCGTGCTTCGGATTTCGGATTTAACCCATGGTAGAGCTAGCTCAACGCTCCTCAGCTCTGCTTCTCTTAGTCCTCCCTTTCACTAATTTCTATAAGGACACCGTGGGTTGATTTTGGATGGAGAAACGCTATCTTGGCGCCACCGGCTCCCAGGCGCGGTTTTTCATCGATAAGTCTTATTCCCTTTTCTTTGAGCTCAGCCAGGGCCTCTTCTATGTTTTCCACCCGAAAGGCAATGTGTTGTATGCCTTCGCCTCTCTTTTCCAGATACTTGGCGATGGGTCCGTCCGGGGCTGTAGACTCCAGCAATTCAACCTCACTGTCGCCGACAGGGAAAAAAGCAGTGGTCACTTTCTGCTCAGCCACAGTCTCGCTGCCCTCAAATTTCAGACCCAGTGTGTCTTGGAAAAGTTTCTTTGCTTCCTCGATACTATGAACTGCTATTCCCAAGTGATCGATTTTGAGTACCTTCATCTATTCCTCCCCAATCTTGCATAGCGCAGAGCGCATGGCGTCATTTGCCCACTAAAAGTGGCCGTCACTACGCTCCGCTGTCAATATGCCTTCGGCGTCATTTATGGTCAATAGGTCGATACGCTACGCTGGCATTCATAGTTAAGTGTCATTGTGGCGTTGAAACAACCTAATGACGGCCGCAAGGCCTAATGACGGGCGCCAGCCCTACTGACAACGAAGCACCCAGGCGCGAAGTGTAATGTCTTTTAGCTGTTTAGTTTCTGGTTTTACACTACTCCTCTTCTGGGAAAATCGTTCTCACGATCTCCTTAACACTGGTATAGGGGTCTTTCCTGTGTGCGACGATGTCCTCAATGAGGTCGTCAAAGCGGCCCTCTCCGAGAATTTTCTCCAGAACGTTTCGGGAAATCTCTTCCTTTAGCAGAGACAACGTCTCCTGTCTGGTCTTTTCCCGGCGGACTTTCTTGAGTCTGCCGCTTTCTTCAAGAAAGCGGCGGTGGTTCTCAATTGCCTCCACCAATGGTTCCGTTCCCTGATCCTCCACCGCCACTGTTTTGAGTACTGGAGCTCGCCAGGCTGCCTTTTTGATCTGGGCGTCTTGCTCCACGCGAACCCTAACCTCGGTGACCAGTGCATCAGCACCCGATCTATCTGCTTTGTTGATGACATAGAGATCTGCGATCTCCATGACTCCAGCCTTCATGCTCTGGATGGCATCTCCCAGGCCCGGAGCCAATACCACAATGGTGGTGTCAGCGGTCTTGGCTATCTCCACTTCATCTTGGCCCACACCCACGGTCTCAACGATAACCCAGTCTTTGCCGAAACCGTCCATGATTTTGATCACGTCCGCTGTTGTTCGTGCGAGCCCGCCGAGGTTTCCGCGGGTGGCCATAGAGCGGATAAAAACATCCGGGTCCCCGGAGGCCCTCTGCATACGGATCCGATCACCGAGAAGGGCGCCACCAGTAAAAGGACTGGAGGGGTCCACGGCTACAACGCCCACGGTCTTCTCCTGCTGGCGAAGCACCGTCGTGATCTTGTCGGTAAGGGTACTCTTGCCCGTGCCGGGGGAGCCGGTTATACCCAACACATGCGCTCTCCCCGTATGCGGATAAATTGAACCGAGTAATTCGAAAGAACGGGGATCCTCGTTTTCCACCAAGGTAATGAGCCGGGCCATGGCCCGCACTGAACCCTGTAACACTTCCGCGGCTAAATCTTCCATAGTAAGAGATATATCCAAGGCTCGAGATGGGGTAACTGACCTAATCTTCCTGCGTGTATTAATTCCTAGAAACTTTTTCCTCGATAAATTTGACTATATCCTCTGTTCTGGTGCCAGGTCCGAAGATGGCAGCGACTCCGGAGTCCTTCAGTCCTGGAACGTCCTCATCGGGAATAATACCGCCGCCGACAACCAGAACATCAGCCAATCCCTGCTCTTTGAGTAGTTCCACAACCCGCGGGAAGAAGTAGTTGTGAACTCCACTCAGGCTGCTCAAGCCCACCACATCAGCGTCTTCCTGCAGGGCTGCCTCAACAATCATCTCAGGGGTCTGGCGCAGCCCGGTGTAGACCACCTCCATGCCCGCTTCGGCAAAAACACGTGCCAGGAGCTTTGCCCCCCGGTCGTGACCGTCCAGGCCTGGTTTGGCCATGATGACCTTAATTCTCTTTTTACCTGTCATCCTCAACCTCCCGTATCCAGCTAGCAGCAAGCAGATACCAGCAGGCAGCAGTTACTGGCGTAGCGAAAACTGTCCTGCCAGCTGCCGTCTGCCTGCTGAATTTGCGTTTAGACAAATTCCTTCGGCCGGTATTCACCATAGATATTCCGCCAGACGTCGCAGACCTCACCAACTGTGGCCCGGGCTTTTACAGCCTCGATCACTGTCGGCATAACGTTCTCGTCCGTTCTAGACACTTCATCCAGCCTATCCAGAGCTGCTTTCCAACTCTTTTGATCTCTTTCTGCCCTAAGTTTCTTCAGTTTTTCCGTCTCTATTTCACGCTGCTTGGGATCTACCCTGAGCAGATTGGTGGGCGGCGGCTCTTCCATGGTGTATCTGTTGATCCCGACATAAACGCGTTCGTTTGACTCTATTTCTTTTTGAAAACGATAGGCGCTATCCTGAATCTCTTTCTGGACGTATCCATCCTCTATGGCCTTCAAAGTCCCGCCCATGGCATCAATCTTTTTTATGTAATCATCAATTTCAGCCTCAATTCGATCAGTAAGAGCTTCCACATAGTAAGAGCCCGCTAACGGATCAATGGTGTCAGCAGCGCCGCTCTCCTCAGCGACAACCTGCTGGGTTCTGAGGGCAACAGTTACCGCCTCCTCAGTGGGAAGACACAGCGCTTCATCATAGGAGTTGGTGTGCAGAGATTGAGCACCACCGTACGCTGTGGCCAGAGACTGTAGGGCCACCCTGACTATATTGTTCAAGGGTTGCTGGGCGGTGAGGGTTACACCCCCGGTCTGCACGTGATAACGCATCATCATGGAACGAGGATTCTCTGAGCCGAACCGCTCCTTCATCACCCGGGCCCAGTAGCGTCGTCCGGCTCGAAACTTGGCTACCTCTTCCAGCACATTGGTAAAAGCGTTATAGAAAAAGGAAAGGCGGGGGGCAAAGGAGTCCACCTCCATTCCTCGATCAATGCAGGACTGTACATAGGTGATGCCATTGGCAATGGTGAAGGCCATTTCCTGGGCAGCGGTAGAGCCTGCCTCGCGAATATGGTAGCCACTGATGCTGATAGTGTTCCACCGGGGCACGTGTTCGTAGCAGTATTTGATTAGATCCACGGTGAGACGCATGGATGGGAGGGGCGGATAGATGTATTGGCCTCTGCAGATAATCTCTTTGAGTATGTCATTCTGGACAGTGCCGCCAACTTTGCTGTAAGGAACACCCTGTTCTTCGGCGAGGGCAAAATACATGCCCAGCAAGACCGTGGCCGGGGCATTGATGGTCATTGAGGTGGTCACTTTGTCCAAAGGTATCTGATCAAAAAGAACCCTCATGTCATCAACAGAATCAATGGCAACTCCGACCTTGCCCACTTCTCCCATGGAGAGGGCATGGTCGGAGTCGTAGCCGGACTGAGTTGGTAGATCAAAGGCGACACTTAGACCAGTTTGTCCCTGCTCAAGCAGATAGCGATAGCGTTCATTGGTCTCGCGCGCGGTACCAAAGCCGGCATACTGACGCATGGTCCAAAACCGCCCTCTATACATGGTGGGTTGCACGCCCCGTGTAAAGGGATACTCTCCTGGAAAACCCAGCTTGGTATCATAATCGAAATCGGCTATTTCTAGAGGGGTATAAAGACGCTCCACCTCTTCGCCGGAGATGGTGGTGAAAGTGGTCTTTCTCTCCGGAAACTTGGCACAAGTCTTCTCAACTGGGCCGCAGTCCCACTTCTCCTTCTCGGTCTCGATAGTCTTTAGCTTTTCCTTGTCAAACATGATTCCTCCTCTCTGAATAACCGTGCTGGCTCAGCAAAGGGTGTATTCTTATCAAATTGTCAATATCCAATCGTCAATATCAATTCAACAACATATACTCAATCCCGAATCCAGCATCGAGCATCAATTATCCAGTTCAGACTTTAAAGCGGAAAAAGATAACATCGCCATCTTGGACGATATAGTCCTTTCCTTCAAGGCGAACAAGTCCTTGTTTTTGAGCCACGGCATAGCTTCCGGCATCTTCCAAGTCATCGAACTGGACAACCTCGGCGCGAATGAAGCCTCGTTCCATATCCGAATGCACAACACCAGCAGCTTTGAGTGCAGGGGAGTCCTGTTTGATGGTCCAGGCCCGCGCCTCCTGTTCGTTTGTGGTAAAAAAGGAGATCAAGCCAAGAAGCTGCGAGGAAGCCTGAATCACCTGATCTCTGGCCAGCGTCTCCAGCCCCAGTTCAACCATAAACTCACTGGCCTCATCCGGAGCCAACTGGGCCAGTTCCATCTCCAGCTTGCCGACGATCCCCAGATGAGACGCCAGGGTCCCGTCTACAATCTCTTGAGGCAGCGGCGGAACATTCTCCTCTGGTTGGTTTACAAGAATTAGCAAAGGCTTAGCCGAAAGGAAACTGAAGCCGCGCAGAAGGGAAATATCAGAGATCCCCGGCTGAGAACGTAAGGGACGACTGGACTCAAAGATTTCCTGGCATTCTTGCAACAACCGTACTTCTTCTGGGTTCTCCTTTTTCCCTCGCTGTCTCTCGGCACCGATTCGCTCAAGCCGTTTTTCCACCACCAGTAGATCAGCCAGAATAAGTTCCGTTTCTACCCGCGCAATATCTCCCAGAGGATCCGCTTCTCCGTGCATGGGATGCTGAAAATTACGAACAACATGCACCAGAGCGTCCACCGGTCTGATGTGATTCAGAAAAGATTCACCCAGCTCCTGACCTTTTTGAGCGGAGCCGGTCAAGCCACCCACATCCACGTAGTCCACAGTGGCTTCTGTGACCTTCTTGGAGTTGTAGAGCTGGGCGAGAAAGGCAAGTCGTGGCTCCGGCACCTTGACCGCTGCCAGGTTAGGACCTCGCACTGGAGTGGAAAAATCCGCAACCTGAGCAGCACTGCTGGTGAGCGCGTTAAATACCGTGGTTTTGCCGCAACCCGGAAGCCCGATGATACCTAGTCGCATGACCCTGCTGTGGAGCGGCGCTTACAGGGGGTGAGAGCGATACCCACCTGCACCTCTCAGGAATGTGTGGCCCATGGAGCGATACAACAACTCCCCAGATTACCCCGAGAGTGACCGCTGTGTATAGATATTTTGGTAGTCGAAAACTCTTTGCTGAACATCTGTATTTATGCTATGGACTTTACAATAGAGCACCACTAGTGTCAATCAAATCGGGGTATTCCCGCATGGTGTGTTCTTCCAAGGTTTCTGCTCCATTCCCTACCTGTCCTGCCTGTCCCGGGCATAGTCCCGGGGAGCTTGTCGAAGGATGCCCCATGTTTTTTATACAACGGACTGCAGACAACGGAGTTGGATGCCATGACCTTGCAGCAAATGGTGAACGCTATCAAGAACCGTCCCGATTTCGAAAGGGTGGGCATGATTGCCTGTCACAATGGTGTGGTCAGGGCTACCTCGAGGGATGGCCGAGATGTCAAAGGGTTAAGTATTGAGGTCGACCGGGATGCTCTGCAAAGTATTGTCCAGGAAATGCGCCAGCGGTCTGGGATTATCGAAGTAGCTGTCCATCTGTTCGATGGCTACCGGCAAATCGGAGATGATGTGATGCTGGTTGCTGTGGCAGGGGACATCCGCGAACACGTTTTTCCAGTGCTGGAGGAGACAGTGGAGAGGTTGAAGAAGGAGGTAACGCATAAGAAAGAGTATTATGTCGAGTAAGTCGACTGCGAAGATATATGGGTTTCTAGCAAGATCTAAATAGTCAATCTAGCAAAATTCGAAATCCGAATATCGAAATCCTAAACAATTTTCAAATTCTCAAAATCCCAATGACCAAAACTATGTATTGCCACTCATGAAGGTCTTTGTTTAGAGCATTGGAAAATTCTGATTTTGAATTTGTTTCGTGCTTCGTGCTTCTTATTTCGGATTTATAACCCGAGCGTCGCGCTGGAAATTTGCGATTCTTCTATTAGGCGTGGGGAGGTTGCATATGGACTTGGGCATAAAAGGTAAAGTGGCTTTGGTTGCGGGGGCCAGCAAGGGCCTGGGCCGGGCGGTAGCCCTGGGATTGGCCAGGGAAGGGGTTTCTTTGGCCCTCTGCGCCAGGGATGAGGAGCATTTGAGCGAAGCTGCCACCGCAATCGCCGAGGAGACCGGGGCCACGGTTTGGATGAGGCCAACGGATGTTTCTCGTCCGGAAGAAACCAGGCTTTTCGTTCGGGAGGCAGTGTCACATTATGGTACTGTGCACATCCTGGTCAATAACGCTGGCGGCCCCCCCTCGGCCACATTTTTTGAATTAACTGATGACCATTGGCAGCAAGCTGTCCAGCTCAACTTGTTGAGCGCTATCTGGCTTACCCGGGAGGCAGTACCCCACATGCAGAAGGAGCGCTGGGGCCGAATCATCAATATGACCTCTGTGGCAGTAAAACAACCCATAGAAGGTCTCATGCTTTCGAACGCTGTCCGGGCCGGCGTGGTTGGTTTTGCCAAGACTTTGGCCAATGAACTGGCAGCAGACAATATTCTCGTAAACAATGTCTGTCCAGGTTACATACTAACTGACAGGGTACGAGAACTGTCCAAAGTGATGGCGGAAAAGAGGAATGAAAGTCCTGAATCCATAATACGCACATGGGAAGAAGGCATTCCACTTCGGCGATTGGGAAAGGTAGAAGAATTCGCTAATCTGGTTGTTTTTCTCGCCTCCGAGCGGGCCAGCTACATCACAGGCACAACCATTCAAATAGATGGAGGCTATTATCGGGGATTGCTCTAGCCCGGATATTTTATGAATTGCTGTCGCGAGACCACGAAGATGGGCGTGCCACCTGGCAACCGCAGGGTGTTGGTTCCGAGGCGTACCTTAACGGTACGTCGCAGGGTCCGACACCCGAGGACGCCAGGAAGGACGGCCATATCCGTGGTCGCAGC
>PPDG01000431.1 GCA_002899795.1 Desulfobacteraceae bacterium
CTGCCCAAGTCGTTTGGTCAGATGAGCGCAACCTTTCTGACCAGAGAAAATTCCTTGGCATAGGAGTACGCTTCACACGAATGATGCTGCATGACCGAGCATTTCTTCACGGTGAAATTTCGAATCACACCTAACTTAGAAAAGTATCTCCACAAACACGGCATCAACTGGAGAGAGGAAGAGTCGGAGTAGGTAATCCACCAAGCGAAAATTTGGAAAGATGCGAATTAAGTCAGAAGATATTACAATCATTTCAGAGACGTCTAGCCTTGAAGGCAAACTGAAAATGCCAGGGGATGTGATTATCATGGGGTCCTTCAAGGGAAGCATAATCTCTCGCACCTTGGAGATATTCAAAGATGGCAAAGCCTTCGGCAGTATTGAAGCTGAAAATGTCACCATCGCTGGGCATTTTGAGGGTGAACTAGCTTGCTCCGGTCTCCTAACGATTGCCAAGACGGGGACAGTGAAAGGAAGGGTAGCATACGTAGCTTTGTCAGTAGAACGTGGAGGCCTATTAGACGCTGAGATTTTCCAATTAGAATCCACGGACACGAAATTAATCCCTTTCGACCGCAAGAAACCCCATACTGAAAAGTAGGCGAAAGAACACTCTGAGGAATAGATCGCCTATGGAAATCAAACGAGTCAAACTCTATCCTCACAAATGCCCTAAGTGCAAAGCCGACCTCATGATTAGACCAACTGAAAAAGTGTGTCCTGTCTGTGGGGGTTTGTTAGCATCGCAAAGAGATACATAATGGTTCCTAACCAAGATAGGCGACAATTCGCAAGAGCAGAAGCTAAATGGTCTGTGACCATTATTTCCCCTGACTCACAAACCCTTGGTGAAATTAAGAGCATCAGTCAAGTGGGTGCATCTATCTACTGTCATAAATTACCTTCTACGGCGCAAGAACTCCGCTTGGAAATTCAGCCTCCCAATCGTCAGCCAATAATAGTCTTAGCCAAACCAATCTGGTCTGTTGACGCTGACGCTACGGAAAGCTCATACCGCTTTATGTTTGGTGTCCAGTTTGAATACATCTCAGAAGTTGACCTTCAGTTTCTTGGCGACATTGTTGTCAAACAATCGCATTGAAAGAGTGCGAAGATGCCTAAAGCAACATCGATATCCCTAGCTCAGCAGCCACGCTCTTAACGTCCCTGACTACCAAAGCAATACTACCTGCTTCTAATCCCCCACCCTGACAGTCTTCTACATCTTGCGCCAGATTCAATTCCAGCGGGGTGTGGCTGAAGGGATATTATGTAAACTCTCCCTGCGATTGGGTAGGAGTCTATAATAACTCATCATTATTTACATTTCCTTTGGATGCAATGACTTGCATCAAATATGTAATTGTTCACTAAAGACTTCAGCGACATACAGTGTGTCATCATAAAAGGTGTCCCTAGAAGACTAGATTTGCATGCCTTCTCTTTTGTTTGACTCCTGGCGTTTATAGCCTTATTATGAGATCAGGTTTCGCGGAAGTTTGTAGCACTGCCGTGTACACTCGACCCAACTGCCGATGATCGTCTCTTTTTTGTTTGATAGGGATTTAGTCTGGCCTCAAGTCAAGCTGGGGCCGAATAGAATCATACTGAAGGAGTTGAAATCATGAGACTGAGTATCATTCCTGTAGCCTTGCTTGCAACGCTGTTGTCTTTCAGTCTCGCTTGGAGCGACACTACCATCGAGATGACCTACAAAACAAGTGGTTTTCGCGGAATAGCCGCTTCGAAAGGGACAACTATCCAGCGTTATCAGGTTTATAAACTCTGGGAATCCACTACTACCGGCTTCGCCGGGGCAATCCTCTCAAAAATCACGGGCAAAGAAGAGACCATCACCATTATCCGGGTAGACAAAGGAGTCTACTGGACACTCGATCCTGAGGAAATGACATATGAAGCAGCCTCGATTGTACCCCTGAAAGACATGACAGGGAAAAAACCATCAGACAAAAAGGCTGAGGGTAAAGGTAAAGTCCAGGTAAGAAAATCTCAGTTCACAGTGAAGGAAACTGGGGCCTCGGAGACCATCAATGGTTTTCCATGTAAGGAGTATTTGATTACCTGGCTTCTGGAGATGGAAGATGTTGAGACCAAGCAGAGGTCGCTAAGCACCATGACTACCAATTTGTGGTCTACTCCAGAAACGGCCACAGTGCGTAGTGCTCATGCCGATGTGATGAAATTTCAGCGTGCATTTGCGAGGAAGCTTGGAGTTAATGTCACTCCTGATGAAGCCAGATTGATGGGAATGGAGGTCTTTGCCGCAATGTCTGGAATGTCTGAGGCAGAACTCAGTAAAGGGCTCTCGAGGGTGAAAAAGGAGATGTCGAAAATTAAAGGTTACCCCATCCGAACTGAGGTGACCTGGAATCTGGACCCTGCGGGAGACGCTTCGGTAAAAGAGGGTCCTAGTGCTTCAACATCCCAGGATACGGCTGGTCGAAGCTGCCTTTTCGGCGGACTGGCTGGTCTCACTGGTCAGCAGGGACCTGGTGGCGGTGCACCCCTGTTCTCCAGTGAGTCCGAGGTAAAATCGATTGAGGTAAAGCCAGTGCCTGCCAAAACTTTTGAGATTCCTGCTGGATACACTAAGAAGTAAGAACTTTAGTATAATTTGCCAGTTGGCTGCACAATAAGTTCACACTGTCTGGTAACGGAGGCTATTACACATTTTCAAGCAGACAAGAGCCTATCCTGCACGCAAATACAATCCACAAAGTCCTCGCCCCTCTGCATTATTGGTCGTCTCAATCGTCTGTATGCAAATTCTTCTACCCTTTTGGTGGAGGTTACGTATCATACTTGAATTTAGAATTTGCATTTGAAGAACCTGCTACCGCATTTTGTGCTGGACTGAGAAATCGGGCTATGCACGCCGGTTGTGCTATCCGTCGGAATCAATGGCTCTGCCTTTTGCTTTGTCATCACCTCGTCTTTCTTTGGATTTTCTTTGAAATCTGAATCGCTTTACTTTCCATATTTTAGTTAAAGTATTACTTCGATTCTAGTCATTTTCTAGTTAAATTTTATTTAGTTATATGACTATAAGGAGATATGTAGTTAGCTACACAGCTATTGAGATGGTCCAGTCTTTGCATATTTTTATGTAGCAATACGGCTAACAATCTAATGGTGATTCGCTATGGCTGAAAAACGAAAAAGCTACAACACTACTCTAAGGGCTGACCTGACTAAGCGACTCCGCATTCTTGCAGCCCAGCAGGGCAAACGTCAAAACGACCTCCTAGAAGAAGCAATCAAAGACCTTTTTGACAAATACGAAAGCGACTCCCAAGTCACAACCCTAAGTCCAGTCCCAAAAGCTCAAAAGCGCAAGCACACCATAGCCGAAGTCTCATGGCCTGTAAGTGTGATTACTTCCCAGGGATTGTTTGATGGAGAAATTAAAAACATCAGCAAAGGCGGTGCGCTCATTCAATGTCGGGACTTGCCCGAAGTTGACAAATCTCTTGAATTAAGCATCAATATACCCGACCACCTCTTGAGCGTATCGGCCACAGTAGAGAAAGTCAGACTAAACATTGATGAGAGTGATATATCTTTACCTACGTATGACTTGGCAGTCCGTTTCTCGGGAATCGATATCGACCAGCGCACTCAGCTTTACGATGCGATTGAGGAGCAAGTTTACTCAGTTGCTTACTGAGTTGCCTGCCTTACTCTCTAATTTCGACAACAGGGTAAAGTGTGGCCGTATAGGGTTCAGAACGTGATCCTTCTGACCCCTATCTGCTTCCACCCCCGATTTGTAAGTTATTGAAATCATTGACTCCCACCCTAGGTGGCCGAAAGTACTTGTTTTTTTTGCAAATGTTGGTATACTCGCAAAAAATTTTCGTGCGGCAGGTGAGGTTTTAATGGCCGTAAGGTGACAAAGTCAGAGAGGAAAGGAAAGTTATGCAGAACTTATGGGCGCCCTGGCGAATGGAGTACATCTTGGGCGACCGGTCACAAGGTTGCATATTCTGTCCGGACGGTAACGGAGAAACCGACGAGGAGCGGCTTCTTCTTTACCGTGGCGAGCTTTCCATGGTGGTGATGAATCGTTTTCCCTACACCAACGGCCACCTGCTCGTGGCTCCCTGGAACCACGAGCCCTCGCTGGACGGCCTGAAAAATGATGAGTTACTTGATCTGATCCAAACGGTTCGGGCATCTGTGGGAGTGCTTCGTGAAACCATGAGCCCTGACGGCTTCAACGTGGGACTGAACATTGGCACGGTGGCGGGGGCCGGCTTTGAAGCGCACGTCCACTTTCATATTGTGCCGCGGTGGAACGGTGATACCAACTTTATGACGGTTTTTGCCGAGGTGCGCGTTGTTCCAGAACATATCCAGCAAACCTACAAGAAGCTACTCCCCTACTTCACAAAGGAGAGATTGAATGAAAGCAGTTAAGTGGGTGGTTATGTTGCTCTTGATGGTGTTACTCATTGTTTTCCTCTTTCAGAACTATGAGGCGTTTCTTTCCGCAACCACTCTTGAGCTCAGACTGCCAGCACTTCCGCCATTGACCTCCAGGCCCATCCCTCTTTATGGCTTGATTTTGGGCTCTGTTTTCGGGGGGGGATTAATGACTGCCCTTTACCTTGGCTTGGGCAACTTCCGTTTGCGCAGAACTCTCCGCTCCGTTCAGCGGCAGAATGGCAGCCTCCAGGAAGAACTCAAGTCCCTGCGCAATCTCCCCATAACCGAGGCAGGAGTACCGACTAGTCAGCCGGCAGAAACGGTTGGCAATTGATTCTGTGGAGGGAGCCAAAGAGGCAAACTCCGGGTAAACCGGCGTGATGGATGGATGTGATTACCCTACATATCGGGGGAATGGACTTTAATGTTGTTGCCGTCCTGGTTACGGTAACCATTTTGGGTGGTGCTCTCGGATTCTTCCTGGCTCGACGGAAAGCACACAAAGAATCGTTACTCCAGCCTGCTGGCCCTCCTAAAGACTACACTGTTTTTCTAAAAGGAATCCAATACATTCTCGCCAACGACACAGATCAGGCCATTGAGGCTTTTAGCAAGGCAGTACAGATCAACTCAGAGACCATCGAGACCTACGTGGCCTTGGGCAATCTGTTCCGGGCCAAGGGTGAAATCGACAGAGCCATCCGCATTAGACAATCCATTCTTCTTCGGGACAGGGTGGACGCTGAAACCAAGCTGCAGGCCCTGTTCGACATGGCGATGGACTATAAGGCAGGCGGTCTTCTGCAGAGAGCCATCTCCACATTCGAAGAGGTAATCAGTCGGGCGCCCAAAAGGTTGGACGCTTACGAGGAACTGGAATCTCTTTGTGAGGCCACGCATGACTGGCAAAGGGCTTATGAACTGCAGCAGGAGATGCGCAAACTGAGCAACACGAACAATCAGCACATCATGGCTCACTTGCGAACAGAGCAAGCCAAGATAGAAATAGAAAAGGGCAATTTGGATAGTGCCCAGGCACATTTGAAAAAGGCACTGTCTTTGGATTCCCACTGTGTGCATGCCAGCCTGCAATTAGGGGAACTCTACTGGTTGAAGAATAAGAAAAAGAAAGCGCTCGAAATCTGGAAAAAGCTGGTCCACAAAAATACGAAATGGGCCCATCTGGTGCTCGTCCGTCTGCAAGAGAAAGACGGGGCGGCCGATGAAGAAACACGAGTGCTGGATTTCCTCGAACATATCGCAGAGGAAAATCTAGACGCTGTAGCTCAAATGTCACTGGCTCGCTGCTTTATGCAGCGCAACAGGAAGGAACAAGGTCTTGCATCTCTGAAGCGGTCTCTGGAGATGGAACCCGATCTCGGTGAAGCGCGCCAGTTGCTGGGTGAGATACTGTTGGAGGATGGCGACGAGGCAGGGGCGGTCTCTGAATATCGTGAACTCCTGAGCCATCTAGGGCCAGCGAGAAAACGTTATCGCTGCCAACAATGCGGGTTGGAAACTGATAAAATCCTGTGGAAGTGTCCAGGGTGCCACGATTGGGATACTGTCCAGCCCAGGAAGAGAAATGGTTAGCGGGCGAGCTCCAACAAAATGGCATGAATACCTTATATTTCTAATTCCGCTATAGTAGGCTTTTTGTCGGGATAATTGATTTTGCTCTAGGTGGATTAAGCGAAGCGAATCCACCAAAAAACTATGGCGGGACAGGGAGCTTCAAGTGAAGCCACGTCCTCTGGACGTGGATTTTTTACTTGTAATTAGTTGCTGGTCAGGTTTACGCCCTCGATCCTCGTTAATCTTGCCTATTTCCCCATGACCAGGCCTACGATGCTATAGCGCTATGGGCACCGGGGGGGGGAGACTGGCTAATCGGTTCACCGAGAGTTGGCTATTGGGGTGGATGTAAGATGAGTAAAGTCACGCCCATGATCCAGCAATACCTGGAGATAAAAGAGAGCCATCAAGATGCGATACTCTTTTACCGCATGGGAGATTTTTACGAGATGTTCTTCGAGGATGCCATTGTTGCATCTCGAGAACTTGAGATCACCCTGACCTCCCGCGATAAACAGGCGGAAGATCCAATCCCAATGTGTGGCGTACCACATCACGCAGCGGAGACTTACATTGCCAAGCTTCTGGAAAAGGGCCACAAAGTGGCCCTCTGTGAGCAGGTGGAAGATCCGCGGCAAGCAAAAGGGTTGGTACGTCGCGAAGTGGTGCGCGTAGTAACACCGGGAACCGTCCTGGACAGTTTGGAAAGCAAGAGCCCCAATTACTTGGCAGCTGCCCACTGGGCTGGAGAGAATTGCGGCTTGGCATTTTTGGATCTTTCGACCGCAGACTTTCGCATGACGCAAACGGAGAGTCTGGCCTGGCTCCTAGAAGAATTGGGCAGGATAGAGCCTCGAGAACTCCTGGTGCCGCAGGATGCTGAACGAGACTCAAACTGGTGGCGCCGCCAGTTGTCGGAATGCAGAGTCCAATTTCTAGAGACGGAGTCTTTTGATTTCACCAGAGCCCACAAACGGTTGCTGGATCAGTTCCAGGTTCACTCCCTGGAAGGTTTTGGTGTCCGCAATCTGCCATTGGCTGTAAGTGCTGCTGGGGCGGTTCTCTCCTATGTGCAGAAGACCCAGCAGCGGGCCGCTGAACACATTCGTCGAGTTATTCCCTACCACCGCAGTGACTACATGGTCATAGACGAGGTGACCACGCGGCACTTAGAACTGTTTCGTTCCTGGCACCATGGTGGCCGTAAGGCTACACTCGTGGAACTCTTGGATCAAACGGTCACCTCCATGGGGGGGCGGTTGCTGAAGGTCTGGATGCACTACCCATTGATTCAGCCTGAAGCTATTGACGTCCGGCAGGATGCTATTGTTTGTTTTCGAGAGCATGAAGCCATACGTGCCCAGGTACGCCAGGAGTTGGAAACGGTTTACGATCTTGAACGGCTTAACAGCCGGGTTGCCATGGGTTCGGCCACCCCACGCGATCTTGCCTCCTTAAGGAAGTCTTTGCAGTCTCTGCCCCGCCTTAAATATCTCCTTGGTAGTTTGGGGGATCGAACCCTGTCTGAGCTGACTGACAAATTAGATCCTTTGGAGGACGTTTCCCTTTTGCTTCAGGAAGCGCTCGTGGATAATCCACCCCCAAACCTTGCAGAGGGTGGCGCAATTAGAACAGGATACGATGAGGAGTTAGATCGGTTGCTGAGCCTCAGTCGTGATGCCAAAAAATGGATTGCCCGGCTGGAAGCAGATGAGCGGCAGAAAACAGGTATCACCTCTCTTAAGGTTGGCTACAATAAGGTTTTTGGCTATTATCTGGCAGTCTCAAGGGCTAACCTTGCCTCGGTACCGGATCGATACATTCGTAAACAGACATTGGTTAATGCAGAGCGCTACATTACTGAAGAATTAAAAGAGTATGAAACCCAGGTGCTTACCGCTGATGAGCGCCGAATTCGGTTGGAAGGAGAACTCTTTTTGGCACTCCGCGCCAAGGTTGCCGGCCAGGGGGAGCGTATTCAGATAACCGCTGCTGTGGTAGCGGAACTGGACGTCCTTGCAGCTCTGGCAGAGGTCGCTAACCACAGAAACTACTGCCGACCTCAAATTGATGACGGAGCGGAGATTCATATAGTGGAGGGACGCCACCCAGTGGTTGAGGCAGCCCTGCCCCAGGGGAGCTTCGTTCCCAATGATGTGCATCTGGATAGTGTTAGCCAGCAAGTAATAATAATTACCGGGCCCAACATGGCAGGGAAGTCCACCGTTCTTAGACAGGTGGCGCTCATAGTCCTCATGGCGCAGATGGGGGCACCTGTGCCTGCAACTTCTGCTCGAATCGGAGTTGTCGATCGCATATTTACCAGGGTAGGTGCTACTGATGAATTAACGAGGGGGCGTAGCACTTTTATGGTGGAAATGCAGGAAACCGCACATATCCTTTATCAGGCTACGGACCGCAGCTTGGTTATTTTGGATGAGATTGGCCGAGGAACCAGTACTTTTGATGGCTTGAGTATTGCCTGGGCTGTGGCCGAATTTCTCCATGACTGGCAAGGGAAAGGAATCAAGACCCTATTTGCTACCCACTATCATGAGCTCACCGATCTAGCAGCAACCGGATCACGATTGAAAAACATGAACGTGGCGGTGAAGGAGTGGGGGGACAGGATCATTTTTTTGCGAAAGCTGGTGGAAGGCGGTACAAATCGGAGCTATGGTATTCAGGTAGCACGGTTGGCAGGCTTACCCACTGAGGTTGTGGAAAGAGCCAGGCAAGTGCTTCAGCACCTGGAACAAGAGACCACAGATGTGGAAGGACTTCCGCGCTTGGCTCGCTCATCAGCAGGTCGCCAGAGTGAACAGCTCCAGCTTTCTCTCTTCCAGCAGTCAGGCCAGAAACTTCGTCGTCGCCTGCTGAATCTGGAGCTTGAGGCAATAACTCCCATTGAAGCCCTGAACGAGCTTGCCAGGCTGCGGGAATTGCTTGAAGAAGAGTGAGCTTACTTACTGTTATATTGGATGTTTATTTCTATTAGTTGATATTATACTTTAAGACATTTTGTGATCTGCTTATGCGTTTTTTTCGTCGTATCATAAACGAGCCGCCGAGATTCAACTGGCTGATCTCCATCCTTCTTTTACTGGTGTGGACGGCTGTTGCTCCCGTATCAGCAGCACGTCAGGACAGGTTGAAAGGGGCAAAAGACTGTAGTCAGATACTCTACAAATCCAAGAAACGCATTAGATACCGGGATCAGTGGATGAGATGCGTTCAGGGTTATGAGAGCTACTACCGCAAATACCCCAAAGGCCGCCAGGCAGATGAGGCTCTTTATGCTACAGCGAAACTCTACAAGGGTCTCTATGGCTACTCTCGGCTGTCGAGCGATTTGAACGAAGCTATCAATAGGTTCAGGCAGGTTGTCAAAAGATTTCCGAAAAGCAGATTTGCTGATGACGCCCAATATCAACTAGGGGAGATCTACCGCAGGTACAAGAAGGATCCGGAACGGGCTTATGTGGAATACTTCAAGGTGGTGATGGATTTTCCTCATGGCGATATGAAGCCGCGGGCGCAAGAGCGGCTCGCGCAACTTGAGAGCAAGACGAGCAAAGGAAGGTCGAAGCAAGAGTTGCCACTCCTGCCAGAGGTACCAGCTGTGGCCTCGA
>PPDG01000324.1 GCA_002899795.1 Desulfobacteraceae bacterium
AGAGCGCTTTGACCTTACCCTCGGCAAGGCCGGAGAGCATGAAAGGAATGGTGAGGCCGATCTGATCGGAAAGTTTGGCATTCCAGGCATCCTCGAACTTGGTCTGGTTGTCGATAACATTTACCGCCTGGTAGCCAGAATACACATTGGGAAGCCCCCCCATGTCGCAGGCACCCTGGACGTTGTTCTGACCCCGAAGCGGGTTCACCCCGGTGGCTTCCTTGCCCATATTGCCGGTGAGCATGGCCAGATTGGCCAGGGATTTGACATTGTCCACTCCGGTGGTGTGTTGGGTGATACCCATGCAATAGACAATAGAGGCTGCTTCGGCCGTGGCGTAATATTCGGCAATTTTCGCGATGTCATCAGCAGCAACCCCAGTAATCTCGGCCACCTTCTCCGGAGGATAGTTGTCGATAACTGCCTTGAATTCCTCAAAACCCTCGCAGCGCTCCTCAACGAACTGCTGATCGTGCCAGTTGTTTTTCAAGATCACGTGCATGATGCCATTGAGTAGCGCCACATCGGTGCCCAGGTTCTGACGGGCGTAGATATCAGCCTTCAGGGCGAGTTGGATCCTACGGGGATCTGCAACCACCAGTTTGGCCCCTTTCTCTAGGGCGCGAAAGATCCTGGTGGCAACCAGAGGGTGCGATGAGGTGGTGTTTGAGCCGATGACAAAAATACAGTCAGCATCCTCGATCTCAGCAATGGAGTTGGTCATGGCTCCACTACCAAAGGCGGCGGCAAGACCTACCACCGTGGAGGAGTGTCAGAGCCGGGCGCAGTGGTCCACGTTGTTGGTCCCCACTGCGGCTCGAGCAAATTTCATGATGATGTAGTTTTCCTCGTTGGTCACCTTGGCAGAGGCCAGAAAAGCGATGCTGTCACTGCCGTGGGCCTCTTTGATCTCTTTGAGTCTGGAGGCAGTGTAGTCCAAGGCTTCATCCCAACTGGACTCGGTAAGCGTGCCGTTCTTACGAATGAGCGGTTTGGTTAGTCGCTTCGGATGTTGGACGAACTCATGAATGTTCCAACCCTTGACGCACAGCTTACCCTCATTTATGGGATTGGTCTTGGAGGGAATGGTCCCGATTGCCTGACCGTCCAATACCTCCAAATAGAGCCCACAGCCACAACCACAGTAAGCGCAAGTGGTTAGTACGGTTTTGTAGTCCATAAAAATACCCCTCAAATTTTCTTTCATGCTCAAATTGCTGCCGGCGGTTCGGCTATCTTGTGGAGGGGAGACTGCTCGGTCTGCTCTATCCCCGCTCTGAATTGGAAGCGAGTCTCAACGATGTCATTGACCTTTTTGTAGAGTGCTCTCAGCGGAATGCTTGCAGGACAGGCTTCTTCGCATAGTCCACAATCCACGCAACGCCCGATCATGTGAAGAGCCCTTACCAGATGGAACATGGGAAGGTCCGGTGGGATTTCTCCTTTTGTTACCACATCCTCACTTTCAAGGCTGCATTCTTTGCAAAAGCACATTGGACAAATGTTTCGGCAGCCATAACATTTAATGCATTTTTCAAATTCGGCTCTCCATAGATCGAGTCTTTGCAGGGGGCTTTTTGCTTCCCACTCCACCGGGCGGGGGTCCTTCGGTTCAATTTGTTCGCCTTCCAGCCATTCATCAGGATAAGGCAATCCGCAGTTGCACGCTCGAGCCAACTCTTCGGAGCAAGCCACCCCTATGACCACTACCTGCTCGAGTGAGATCTGGTTCCAGGCGGCCAGTGCCCTTAAGGCCCGCTGATCGCAACCGCGAGCGAGAATGCCGAAAGGCTCTCCTGAATGGTTTTGCAGGAGCATGGTCAGAATCTTGGTGAGGGGATAACGGGCATCACCTGCGGTTTCCCCGTCGCCGATGGAGAGTTGATCAATTTCATCGGGGGAAACATAAAGATGGGGCTTGATATGTCCATTATCTTTTTTCAGCGCCAGAAAGCCTTTAACTTCACCAGTACTAAGAAGTTCCGTTACCCTCTCCTTGATGGCATGGTACATCTTTCTACTCCTGGTCAAACCTTGAAATTCGACGGCGAGACCCCGTTCTGCAATGTTTCGACACGAGCAATTTCCTCCCGTTCATTTGCTTGGATTTGCAGCCCGTAATTCGGAATCCGGAACCGCCCACTGGTAGTTCCAATTAAGGGGTCCTAAAGAGCGAATCTTTTCGGTGAATTCAGTCATTTCGTTTGCGAAGCGAGGACCCTCAGCCGATGAAACCCAAACGAGGTTTAACCTCTCCCCTTCAATACCAACAAATTCGAGCAAATCCCTGAGAACGGCCACCCTCTGAGCAGTCATGTAATTACCATACTGGTAATGACAGTCCCCCAGGTGTCACCCTCCCACGAAAACACCGTCCGTTCCCATTTGGAAGCCTTTCAGGATGTTCTCGAAAGAGACAGACGAGGAACACATAACCCGAATGGCCCGCACATTGGGAGGGTACTGAAGGCGACTGACCCCCGCCAGATCTGCACCAGCGTAAGCGCACCAGTTACAGAGAAAGGCAAGAATCTTGGGTTCAAAATCCGCCATGCTTTCTCCCCCTTAGCTAGATTCCTCTCATCGAGGCAACTATTTGAGCGTTAATCTGTTGACGTGCAAAACCTGCCAACCGCGCGCTCCCGGAAGTACAAGCAGCAGCACATGATCCGCAACCCTTGCAAAGGGCTATGTTCACCTGACAGATTTGCTGTTCATCAAGGAAGTCGATAGCACCGTAGGGACAAGTGTTCAAGCATCCCTGACACCCCACGCACGTTGCCGAATCGATGTGTGACACGAGACCACTGCTCACCCATATCCCTTTGACCAGTACGGACCCGGCTCGTGCCGCCGCTCCCATGGCCTGAGTAAGAGATTCTTCAATGTCTTTTGGATAGTGGGCCAGACCGCAAACGAAAACACCATCCGTGGCGAAGTCTAAAGGTCTCAACTTTGCGTGTGCTTCAAGGAAGAAACCGTCTTGGTTGAGAGGCACTTTAAGATGTCGGGCTAGGTCTCCGGCGGCCGTAGGCACAACGGCAGTGGCCAGATTGATGAAATCTGGTTGTAGGATTATCGGTCGCTGGAGCACGTGGTCCAGCACCCGGACCTCGAGTTTTCCGTCTTCGTAAACGTTGACTTTTGGCAGATCTTCGAGACTGTGACGAATAAAAATAACCCCTCTAGATCTGGCCTCGGCATAAAGATCTTCCCGAAGCCCGTGAGTGCGTAAGTCCCGATATAAGACATAGATGTCCATATCATGATTGACTTCTTTTATCCTAAGAGCGGTCTGGAGGCTGTGAGTACAGCACATTCTGCTGCAATAAGGACGCTCATGGTTTCGGGATCCCACGCATTGAATAAAAACACCACAGTTACCCTCTGTGATGACGGGATGTTCTCGAAGAATCAGATCATCCAGTTCGTGCCACATGAATACGCGTTGGTGTTCACCGTACAGATATTCCTTGGGGCGGTAGGGAGCGCCACCGGTGGCGAGCACCACCACCCCGTGATCCACCGTCATGGCTTCCTGGCTAATCCCCACTCTGGTGAGGGTGGAACGGAAGTTTCCGACGAATCCACTCATGTAGGTTACTTCAACGCCCAAATGCAGTGTTATGAGAGGATGTTGACGAACCTCCTTTTCCAGATTCATTCGAAACTCCTGGACATCCTCTCCTTTCCAGGTCCAATGGATATGGTTTGCCTGGCCTCCCAGCCTATCGGTTCTTTCCACGAGATGGACCGGATAGCCGCTCTCTGCGATGGTCAGCGCGGCCTGCATTCCGGCCACCCCGCCACCCACGACGAGGGCTTCCGGGGTAATGGGATACTGTTGTTCGTTAAGAGGTTCCAAAAGAGCTGCCTTGGCCACGGCCATGCGCACCAAATCTTTCGCCTTTTGGGTGGCGGCTTCGGGAGCATTTTGATGTACCCACGAATCTTGATCTCGAATATTGGCCATTTCGAAGAGATACTTATTAACGCCGGCCGCATGCACCGTGTCCTTGAACAGAGGCTCATGAGTTCGGGGCGAACACGCCGCCACCACCACACGGTTCAACCGTTGTTCTTGGATGACCTCTTTAAGTTTGCCTTGGGCGTCTTGTGAGCAGGAAAACAGGTTTTCTTGGCAATGAACCACGAAGGGAAGATTGCTAGCGTACTCAACCACTTCGGGCACGCGTACCACCCCACCAATATTAATGCCGCAATTGCATACAAAGATGCCGATACGAGGCGGGTCTAGAAATACGGCGGATTCGAGTTGCTCGGGAACCTCTAACACCTCAGGCGGTTCAACAGCCACAGGTTCGAGAAGGTTTCCCGCCGCACCTACCGCCGCATTGGCTTCCACAACAGATTGGGGAATGTCTTTGGGACTCTGGAAAGTTCCACAAACGAAAACCCCCGGCCGACTGGTGGAGACGGGCTCAAAAGACGAGTGCTCGCAGAACGAATGCTCGTTGACCCGGATGCCCAACTTATTGGCTAGCTCAAGAGCGGAATCAGATGGTTCGATGCCCACGGAAAGCACCACCATATCGAAGGACTCGCTTCTGACCGTGCCGTCTTCAAGGACGTATTCCAAGACAAGATTCCCGTTCTGTCTATGGGTCTCAACAGTATGTATTCGAGAGCGAATGAAACGGACGCCATGTTCATCGCGGGCCCGGTTGTAATATCTTTCGAATTCCTTTCCATGGGTGCGCATATCCATGAAAAATATGGCGGCGTCAAGATCGCCGTGGACATGTTCTTTGGCGACCACGGCTTGCTTGATGGCATAGGTACAGCAGACCGAGGAACAGTAGCTATGATCGCAACGGTTGATGTCCCTGGAGCCTACACATTGAAGAAAGGCGATGGATTTCGGCGCCATTTCGTCGGAAGGGCGCTGTAAATGCCCTTGAGTAGGGCCGGAGGCCGAGAGTAGCCTCTCGAACTCTATTGAGGTCATAACGTTGGGGAATTGAGAATAAGCATAGGTGTCAAATGATGAAGGGTCAAAAGTCTTGAAACCTGGAGCGAGAATGATTGCTCCCACCTCGATTTCTCGCTCTACTGTCTGATCCTCATGTATAACGGCTCCGGCAAGGCATGCGTCCACACATTGATAGCACTCTGAGCAGACACCGCAACTGAGACACCTTTGAGCCTCGAGTCTGACCTTCTCTTCCGTGAACCCCAGTTGCACCTCCTTGAAATTGCCGCTTCTCTTTTCGGCTGGAAGCCTTGGCATCTGCTCGCGAGGGATACGGTCGTAACCCTCGGTTTCAACCTCCTCGATAGCCTTCCATTCCTTCTCGCGGCCTTCGATCAGGTCTTCGCCACGGATGAAGCGGTCAATGGAAATGGCCGCCTGTTTTCCGTGGGCAATCGCCTCGATTACCGTCCTCGGACCGTACACCGCGTCCCCACCGGCAAAAATGTCAGGATCACTGCTTTGCAGGGTCAGGGGATCCACCTGCATGGTGTTCCAGTCACTCAAGGTGCAGGCACACTCATCCGTGAGGCAGGCCCAGTCGGATTCCTGCCCTATGGCGGGTACCACTGCGTTTACTTCCATGACAAATTCGGAGTCAGGAATGGGTGCAGGACGACGACGGCCGCTCTCATCAGGCTCACCCAGCCTCATTTTCACGCATTCAATGGCTTTCACTCTGCCGTTTTCGCCAATGATCCGGGTGGGGTTGGTTAGGAAATGGATCTCGATGCCCTCTTCTTTGCATTCCTCTATTTCTTCCTCACTGGCCGGCATCTCCTCCAAACTGCGTCGGTAGAGAATGAAGGGCTTCGATGACCCCAAGCGCAGTGCGGTTCGCACAGTATCCATGGCCACGTTGCCCCCTCCGACGACAGCCACCTTATCGCCAAGGGAGACATGGTTACCCAGGTTGGCTTCTCGCAAATAATCGACTCCAGGATAGACTCCTTCGAGATCTTCTCCCTCTATGCCGAGCACTTTGCACTCATGAGAGCCGATGGCAACGAAGAAAGCCTGGTACCCCCGTTCACGAAGCTCACCTATGGTAATGTCCTTGCCGATGTCGATGGAGGTTTGGAACTGGACCCCCATGTCGCGAATGACCTCAATCTCAGCTTCGATAATATCTCTCGGCAAACGGTAAGAGGGTATCCCCACGCTGAGCATGCCGCCGAGCACGGGCAGTTTTTCAAAGACGGTGACCTGGTAGCCTTCGATGGCAAGATAATAAGCGCAGGTCAAGCCCGCCGGTCCGGAACCAATAATGGCCACCTTTTCGTCGCGCTCTTGTTTAATCTCCGGGATGTACCTGGTCTCAGAGTTGAGATCGAGATCCGCCACGAAGCGCTTGATAGCGTCAATTGCCACCGGCTCATCCACTTCACCCCGCATACAGGCCGTCTCACACGGATGATGGCACACCCGGCCGCAGATGGCGGGGAGCGGATTTTCTTGTTTAATGAGCTTCAAGGCCTCGTGGTACTTGCCCTGCGCCACCAGGGCTAAGTATCCCTGGACCGAGATATGGGCGGGACAGGTCGCTTTACATGGAGAAGTGCCGTGTTTTTCAATGGTAAAGGCTCCTGGAACCGCTTGGGCGTACCGCCGGTATATGGCCCTCCGCTCGTCTAGACCCAGGTCGAATTCGTTTTTGCACACCACAGGACACACCGCAACGCAATCACCGCAGCCCGTGCACTTAGTTGGGTCGATAAAGCGAGGCTTTTGGGTGACTTTCACCCTGAAGTCACCCGGCTTTCCGGCAATCTCCTCCACCTCTGTCAATGTCAACAATTCGATGTTCCGATGACGGCCGACCTCGACCAGTTTAGGAGAGATAATTCACATGGAACATTCATTGGTGGGAAAGGTCTTGTCCAGTTGCGCCATGACCCCGCCTATGGCGGACTCTTTTTCCACCAGATAAACCCGTAAGCCCATACTAGCGGCAGTTAAAGCTGCTTCCATTCCAGCGATACCGCCTCCGACCACCATTAGCTGGTTTTTGCTCTTGGCGGGGGAGAAAGCCAGATCATTGTTCATTTTGCTAGCTCCTTGGACCAGACTTTGGATAGGATTCTTTTCCTCAACTATACTATTCCATTGTGGTGAACGTAGGGTAAGAAAGCACCTGATAGGACATTTTTTCAACTTCTCCACTGTCTTGAGTCGAAAGAGAAGGCGCGATTTAGGTGAAGACAACGAGAAGAGCAAGCAGAACGGGATCTAAAATCGGTGGACTTCGTTCTTTAGATACCTTCGCTCGATAGGCGGAGTGTCAATCCGTGGGCATTGTGCACAGGAACTTAGTAACTTGCGCTTACATTCTATAGTAATATAGAATATGAAAAATTGAAAGGAAGATGTAGACATAGTCTACACTCATAATAATTGTGTGGATTTAATCAACACCCCTGTGCTTTACTCGTCAAAGCGGCTGCATGGTATGGCTGAGAACTGAGAAAAGAGCACAGAAAAAGTCTGTGTTGCCAGATGCAGAATAGTGCCCGGGGGGGAGCCATTTTATTCAGACCGCTGACAAGGGAGGAGGCCATATGGCTCGGATTCTGGTTGTAGATGATGTCCAGGAGGCCGTAGATGCAATCCGTAAAGTATTGGAGAAAAGGGGACACGAGATTCTTGGTTATACGGATGAAGTGGCGGCTATCGATCATGTGACCAACCATCCGGTTGACCTCGCCATACTGGACATAAAACTCAAGAAAATAGATGGTGTGGAGGTCTTGGGCAGACTAAAAGAGGTTCAACCCGATATAAAAACCATTATGCTCACAGGTTACCCCACCCACGCAAGCGTCGAGGAGGCCATGCGATTAGGAGCTAGTGCCTACTGCATGAAACCCATCGACCGAGGCGAACTTGAAAGAAAGGTGGACGAAGTGTTGAGTAAAGCAAGCTAATTTTTGGAAACATTCAGCTTTCCGCTTTCAGCTCTTCTTACATGCTCTCCATGCTCAGGTGCTTCCTATCCCTTCCAAAGCTTGCGTTAAATCGGCCGATCTATTTAGGAAAAGGCTGAGTGTGTCCCTAATGGAGAAGTTGGGCTAGAGGCAGTGCCATTCGGCCCCGCCTTAAATAGTTCTTTCCGGACAGACACTGCAAGAGGTAAGAGTGTTATGAAGCACGCAAATTACAATAAATTACAGGAAAAGATCAAAGAGCTTGAAGATGAAATTCTAAGGCTGAAGTCGGAAGAGACCAGGTCCAAGTTGATAGAAGACGCCTTGAAGGAATCATTTGCCGCTTACGAGCTATTGCTCGATAATATCCCTGGTGTTGTCTACAAAGGCTACGAAAATTGGGGTGTTGATTTTTTTGACCATAAGGTTGAAATGTTTACCGGGTATCCAAAGGAAGTTTTTAGTTCTCGAAGGATGAAGTGGTCTGATTTGATCATTGAAGATGACCTTGATGCTGTCAAGGGCGCAACAAAAATGGCATTGAGTGGCAATAAATCCTATCTCAGAGAGTACAGAATAAAAATCAGAAATGGCCAAACAAGGTGGATTCAGGACAGAGGTACCATAGCCTGTGATTCGTCAGGTGCCATTCGGCATTTCAGCGGTATTTTCTTTGACGTTACTGAAAGAAAGCAAGCCAAAGACGAAATCACCATAACCAAAGTGGAGTTGGAGCAAATCTTTCGTACGGCAGCGGACGGCATGCGGGTAGTGGATAAAGAACACAATATGCTCAGGGTCAACGATACCTTTGTTAACGTGTTTGGAGTGACAGAAGAAGACCTTCAAAAAAAGTGTTATGAGGTTCTATCCGGGCCCGTTTGTCACACCCCCAAATGTCCTGTTAAACAAATCTTGGGAGGTGAGGACAGGATAGAAATCGAGACCGAAAGACAACGGATGGACGGCACCCAAATCCAGTGCATTTTAACAGCAACGCCTTTCCGAAATGAACAGGGGGAAATCCTGGGTGTTGTTGAGAATTTCAAAGATATTACGGATCGCAAGCGGATGGAGGAGTCTTTAGCACGATCTGAGGCAAACTATCGACTGTTGTTCAGTACCATTCCATCTATTGTTTTTAAAGGATACGAGGATTGGTCCGTCGACTTCTTAGATGACAAGATCGAGAAACTGACCGGCTATCCCAAGGAAGACTTCAATGCAAAAAAATTGAATTGGTACGATATTGTTGTTGAAGAAGATATTCAACCGGTAAAAGAGTTATTTAAAAAAGCGCTGGAGGCGGATAAGGTCTACCTGCGAGAATACAGAATAAGAACCAAATCCGACGATGTTAGGTGGATTCGGGAGAGAAGCCAGATTGTCCTGGATGAAAAGGGCGAACTCGCCTATGTAAGCGGCATTTTTGCTGACATCACCGAAATGAAATTGATGAGTCAGCAGTTGGAAAAATCTCATAAAGAACTGGAAGATCGCTACCAGGAGATCAACGAGTTGAATGCCAATTTGGAGATGATGGTTGAGTTGCGCACAGCAGAACTTGTCAACTCGGAGAAGAAGTACGGGCGGCTTTTCGAGGACTCAAAGGACATGGTCTATATAAGCAATAAGAAAGGAGAGGTCACCACAATCAATCCCAGCGGTTTGGAGCTGTTGGGCTA
>PPDG01000144.1 GCA_002899795.1 Desulfobacteraceae bacterium
CAGCCGGTCTCCCAGTGACGGAGATTAGCTTCAGCCCAGCATTCTTGAGATACCAGAGTGCAGATAAAGAGCAGGCAGGAATCTTGCCGTGAGTAGTGAAGGTGTCGTCAATGTCGAACAAAACTCCCTGGAGGTTCTGAAGTAGATCAGGAGAGATATTCTCGATGGGAGCAATATTGTCATTCATGGCTGAAAATAGAGTTGATCATTACCCAATGCCGAACAAGCTGAAATATCCGGGTTAGAGCTCAGGAAGGTTGAGCTACGCTTGCAGTGGATTCACTTAACTGCTCAAGTAGTCGCAGTTCATAGTTTTTGAGAATGTCCCGCGCCTTGCGTTCCACCTCCTGCAACCGCAGATAAAGGTTGCGGAGATCCTCCGTCTTGCCGAAGATCTCCAGTTCAGTATTTATTTGGTCCATCTGTTTTTCATGAATAGAGACCAAGACCCTGCAGCGGAAGATAACTTGTTGGCAGACCATACGCCACCGAGCGCTCTTCTTTTTGTCCTGCCCGGCCAGGGTAATCATCCGCACTGCCTCGTCAATGTCATCCTCATCCAGAGCCTCAAGCGCTCTATGCAAGTAATAGCGACGCGGAAGAAATCCTCGGCCTTCAACCTTCGGTGCGAAAGTCTTGCGAAAGAGCTTGAGCAGGGAGTTAAGTCCGAGCATCTACCTCAAGCCCTTTGTGCTTCGATGCCTGCACGTATGAGCTTAACGAAGCTCTCTCGCAGCTCGGGGAGCTCAATGGACATCTCATCTATCTGTTCTAAAACATCTCGATAGTCAGAGGTGGGCTCCACCGGGACCCGGTTTACCAGATTGATTGTGGCTTCGTATATGCGCCGATCAATCCTTATCAAACCAAAACCGGCACCGATCACGGCGAGCAGTCCGCCCACAACCTCCATGCCGGTTAATTCCTCCAGTGCCAACTCGGCTGCCACACCTAAGACAGCTCCAGTCAACCCACCAGGAATACTAAGGTTTCGCTCCTGTATCATTTTTTCCTCCTTGGGAATAGTTGGTACCTGTAAGTTGGAAGTATATCATGTGATTGTAGCAAATAGCCAGATTTTCGGTTAGACCTCAGTCTTGGGAAGGGTGATGGGATAGAAAGGATTGCTCATCCACTGGGATGTGGCGAAGTTTTTTTCACTGCGAGGTTGCTAGCCCGGATATTTCATGAATTGCTGTCGCGAGACCACGAAGATGGGTGTGCCACCTGGCAACCGCAGGGTGTTGGTTCCGAAACGTACCTGAACGGTACGTCGCAGGGTGAGCCTGTCCTGAGCCTGTCGAAGGAACACCCGAGGATGCCAGGAAGGATGGCCATATCCGTGGTCGCAGCAAGTTATTCATGAAATATCCGGGCTAGGGAAGCTATTCTTGGAAAACCTTTTCAATTCTTCTCAGGTATTCATCGAGCACCCCGCCTCCCCACCACTTACGAAGAGAATCCTGGAGATAGCCTGACTCATACATAAGTCTGAGGGCCACATCCACGAAGACTTTGACGTCATCCTCACCTTGGCGGATGCCAACTCCCCAATCAGTGGTGTTGAAGTGCTCGCCGACCACTTCAAGGTCGGGGTTGTACAGGGCCATGGTGAATACAAATAGATCATCCTGGGCAAAGGCAACACCCTGATCATTCCTCAAAGCTTGTATGGCCTCGTACGTCTTGGTGAGCTCTATTTGCTTGGCCCCGGGAACCAGTTCAGCCAGGGCCTGAGCTCCGGTGGTTCCCTTGATGGTGATCACGTTCTTGCCCTTGAGATCATAAATGGAATTGATCCCCGACCCTTTTTTTGCCAAGAGGCGAACACCTGACTCAAAATATGGGATGGAGAATTGCAGCTTCTCTGCTCGCTGAGAGGTTATGCCCATGGTCGCCCAGATGATGTCGATTTTCCCTGAAGTTAACAACTTGGTTCGAATTTCTGGGGTAACCGCCACGAACTCAATTTTTTTTGGATCACCGAAAAGATACTCTGCAAGCTTGTGGCACAGATCAATCTCCCAGCCTTCAAACTCACTTTTTTCATTAATGGCACTCCAGGGTGGGTAGTCGGCTTTGACACCGATAACGATCTTTCCTGATTTGATGATATCAGCCAAAGTTTTCGCCTCAGCCGGAACCGAGGCCAAAGAAAAGATCAATACCAGGACGGAAACCGCGATCAGAAATCTCTTCATCTCTTCCTCCTTCTAACCCGGATATTTCATGAATCACTTACTGCGACCACGGATATGGCCGTTCTTCCGTGCGTCCTCGGGTGTCGGACTCTGCGACGTACTGTTCAAGTACGCCTCGAATCCGACCCCCTGCGGTTGCCCGGTGGCACGCCCATCCTCGTGGTCTCGCGACAGCAATTCATGAAATATCCGGGTTAGACAACCACGAGGACAATAGATCAGAGGAAAAATAAATCTTGATAAATGAAGCAAGTATTATTCGGGATTAAATATCACATAGGATGTCGGCAGCTGTCAAGGAAAGCTCATTCAAATGTAAGCTGTGCCTTGAAAATTTTCTGGTGGGCTACACTGGAAGCAAATCAGCAGGCAGAAAGCAGCCCCGCGACAAGCTCCCCGAGACAAGCTCGGGACGGGCGGGACAGGCGGGCAGCCGGAATGGGGCATGGCGCAAGGGGCATGGGGTCAAGGTCATTTGTCATTAGGTCATTAAGTCACTATGTCGCTTCGGCCATTTAATCACCGGATCATAGCTTCGCAGGCACCGGTGGCAAGTCGTTTTAGAGACATGATGACCTGATGACGGGCGTCAGCCCAAAATGACCTAATGACAGCGAAGCGTAATAACTACCTGGCAATCATGGTGCGCATGCGGTCCGAGGCGTTCTGGGCGTCATCGGCAATGTCGCCGATAATTTCCACCAACCGGACAACATGGAAGATTTCCACCGGGTCTTTCAACACGGCAAAGGCCTGTTTCTTAAGCTCATGTTCCAGGTGGTCTGCCTCCTTTTCGGCCTGATGGATATCACCGATGGTGCTTTTTAGCTTTTCGCGGTTCTTTTCGGTGATGCTCTCGAAGTAGACCATGGCCTGTTCCGCCATGTCAGAGAGTTTTTCAATGCATGGAACGACAGCGTCAACAAGGTGCAAGAAATCGCCAGTCAGCTCCTTCGCGATCCCCC
Source organism: Desulfobacteraceae bacterium (assembly GCA_002899795.1). Taxonomy (GTDB): domain Bacteria; phylum Desulfobacterota; class Syntrophobacteria; order BM002; family BM002; genus BM002. The sequence continues at coordinate 3,167 of PPDG01000144.1, forward strand.
CTTCGGGTTTGAACGACAGCCAGTACAGAGCTTCCTCCACACTATCCAGCACATGGTCCTGCTCGCGCAAGCAGTCTAAAAGAACGAACTTGTCCACCGGCATGAGCAAGCCCCGGGGCAGGTGGTTGCGGAGATTGCGCTTGATCCAGTCTGCTTGGCTTTCAAGCTTGGCCACGTCCTCGGTGAGTTTGTCGAACTCCTCGCAATCCAACTCGACATAGCACTCCACCGCCCGCTTAAACATCCAGGCGCATTCTCTTACCTTGTCGGCGTGGTCTTTGAGCTTTTTGAAAGGTGACTCGAAAAAAAGAGAAAAAAATGAGAATCTCATGGACATACCTCCCGATAGAGGTAAACGTTATTAAAGAAAGAATAAAGTTAAAAGTTTGTATAACACCATGGTCAAGACCATAGTAAACGGCAGGGTAATGACCCAAGAAGAGCCGATGTTGCGCAACAGGCGCATGTCGAGGAAACCCATGCCGCGCATGAAGCCCACCCCAACCACGGCACCTACCAGCACATGGGTAGTGGAAACAGGCAGCCCCAGCCTTGAGCATACCAGAATTGTGGTGGCTGCGCCAAACTGGGCGCAAAACCCCCGTACCGGAGTTAGCTCGGTAATCTTGCCGCCCACAGTCTCCATTACCCTGCCACCAAAGGCAAATAAACCGCCACCTACGGCAATTCCACCTATAGCTAGCATCCAAATTGATACCTCCACCTGCATAGCCACACTTTTGGTCTTGACCACCGAGAAAATGGCCGCCAGGGGGCCAATAGCATTGGCCACGTCATTGGCCCCATGAGCGAACGCTACGTAACATGCAGTCAGCACCTGGAGATAAGCAAAGAAAGCCTGGAGTGGTGAGGTGTCGTTTTGTGTGTCCTCCTTTAGTTCTCGTCGGCCAAGGAGAGCCCTCAGCCACACTGAGCCCACCAATCCACCTCCTGCCGCGCAAGGAATTGCAATGAGCAAGGCCTGGCCGAAGCCGAGGTCGAGATGTAGATTCTTGAGACCTTTAAAAATAAAAGACAGAATAATTGTCAACAGAACGGCACCGATCAGATAAGGTGCCCACCGTTGCGCTACAACCTCAGGGGCATCTGCCCTGAAAACTTTCTCACGTATTAGATAATAAATGCCCCCGGCGATAATTGCACCAGAAAGCGGCGAGACAATCCAGCTAATTGCGATGGTAATAATTTTACCCCAGGAAATTGCCCCTACACCAACACTGAGCATTCCAAAACCCACGACCGCTCCCACTATCGAATGGGTAGTGGAAACTGGCATTCCGAATACCGTGGCCAAATGGACCCAGATGCCGCTTGCAAGTAAGGCGGCAAACATACCAAGCATTAGTTTGTCAGGCGCACCTGCAAGCAAATCCGGGTTGATCATGCCCTTGCTGATAGTGTTGGTCACATGACCGCCGGCCAGTACGGCGCCTAGCAAGTTGGCGACAATGGAAATAATCACAGCCCGGCGGATGGTCAGAGCCCCAGAGCCAACCGAGGTTCCCATGGCATTGGCCAGGTCATTGGCACCAATATTGGCGGCCATATAGAGGCCTATAAGTGTGGCTGCAGCTAGAATGATCGTATCCGCACTCATATTCACTCAATCATGCTTTGATGGCTTCGGCGGCAGGCAGTCGGCCCAGTAAGGTGAGAAAAAAGCTATTCCCACTAATAGCATCAGGTTGTCCCGATCAGAATGGAAGTGTTTAGGCAACTCGTACTCACAAGAACAGCGTCAAAATTTTCTTTTTTCGGTCGAGGGAACAGTAACAGATACACTTATCTTTTCAAGCATTTTTTCAAAATAGTTTTGAGTGAAGGGAATAGCGATATAAAGTCCTTGGTTCGGTCACTAGACGTCGCTTTCACTCATAGTCATTCACTGGGGCGATCTAATGACCTTGTGCCTTGCACCGTCGGCTTCTACTAAAAAAAGAATGACATACTCAACAGACTAGCAGAGAATAAAAGGAGCGCTACCCAAGAAGATCTATAGATAAGCCGACAACACCTCCGGATGTGGTCCGGACCAACCTCCTCATCCCCATCCCCCAACCACGGTTTGTCTACTGTGTTTTTTTGGTATACGGTGGGCCCTCCAAGCTTGATTCCGAGGGCCCCAGCTACAAAGCTCTCAGAGTGGCCGGCGTTGGGTGATAGGTGTTTCAGCCGGTCACGCCTGGAGATTTTCCATCCTGCCCATGCTTTTTCGCCACTGAGAACCGCTCCTATAGATAAAATGATGAGGGAAAGACGAGCCGGCAAAAAGTTGGCTAGATCATCAAGGCGGGCGGCTGGCCGGCCAAATAGGAGATAGTGGTCGCTCCGATATCCCACCATTGAGTCGAGGGTGCTTATTGCCTTAAAGCCAAGCATACCCACTATGCCTGCTGCCGCAGGTGCAGGGCAGCCAAACACATGGCTGAAAACTGCTATCAGGGTGTACCAAAAAATAGGTGAGAGAACCCCATCAACGAAATTCTCCGCCACACTCTCCACCGCCCCTCTAGCCACACCCTCGGGATTTAAGTTTGAGGTGTCTCGCCCCACAATTTTCTGGAGTTCAGTGCGGGCCTGAGTCAAATTGCTCCTGGTCAAGGTCTCAGCAATTGGTTCGGCGTGCTTGCACAGATCCTTTAATGCCAGGCAAGAGTAGGCCAGATAAAGATCCAAAACTGTGGTAAGGAAGGGATGCAGCCCACCAATGAAATGTCGGAGGGTCAAATAAACCCCAATGGCAAGACCGATTGTCATGGTCACTAAAAGGATTCCGCCACCTGAGCCCGACCACCTCAGCCGCAGCAATAGTTTCTCGAAAGCAGAAATAGTAGCGCCTATAAGTCGAACCGGGTGGAAGAGAAAGGGAGGATCTCCCAAAAGTAAATCCAGGACAAAGGCAGTGAAAAGTATGGCGGCGGCAAGGATCATAGATAGTGGTCAGAGCAACTTCGCATGAGCGAGAGGACCCTATCGTTTTCTTCTGGTTGGCGAATTGCCATGCGAAAAAAGTTATGCTGCAAACCAGGAAAGTTTCGGCAGTCCCGCAGATGAACCCCTGAACCCAGCATGAAGCGCAAGAGATCATCCAACTGGTCGGTCAACGTCCAGCGAGCCAAAAGAAAATTGGCTGCAGGCTCGAAGGGGTGAAACCCGGAAATATCTTGTAATCTGTCGAAAACCCTGGGACGTTCCAGGCGAACAAGCTTAGATAGCCGCTTTTCGTAGTCAGCACACTTGATTAACTCGAGCGCCACCTTTTCGGCAACTCGGTTCACGCTCCATGGTTCTTTGAGGGGGCGCAGCCGGGAGATTGTATCGGGATGGCCGACAACAGCACCCAATCTCAGACCGGGAAGTGCAAAGAATTTAGTGAGTGAGTGGAAGACAAGAATATTCTCTTGCGGAGGCTCCTGCCGGATCAGACTCACCTCTTCCGGCTGATCGAGAAACTGGACAAAAGCCTCGTCCACGAGAATCCACTTGCTGGGGAAGGACGCGGCTAGATCCAGGAGAAGTTGCCGGGGAAAAAGGGTGGAAGTGGGATTGTTTGGATTACCGACAAATAGACCGTCAGCCTCGGTCATAACCTCCTTGAGTATATCAAAGCCTGGAGGGGCAAAACCCTCTTCAGCCTTGAGTTTTACCTCTAGCAGATCTGCGCCGGCAGCCAAACTGGATCTGGTGTAGTCATGAAAAGAAGGGGTGATCACTGCCACTTTCCGCAATTCCAGAGCCCGGGGCGTCAGATAGATGAGTTCGGTGGAGCCGTTGCCTGCCAATACCCTGGCCGGATCCAAATCGAACCTTTCCTGGTAGTAGCGCGCTACCCCCTGTCCATCCACACTGGGATAGCGATCCACCTCCGCAAGAAGTTCTTTCCAGACGGCTTTGATCTCTGGGGGAACACCCAAGGGGCTGACGTTGACACTGAAATCGAGCACGTCCCGAGCCTCAAGGCCCAGCCGTTTCAGTTCCCGTCCCGGGTCACCACCATGGAGGTGATCGTCATTAGCCATCCTCGATTCCTCCAAATTGTCACTCATAGTCATTTGGCCACTAAAGTGGCCGTCATTACGCTACGCTGTCACTTGTTGTCACTAGGTTATTATGATTGGCGATAATGAATAAAATAAATAACTACAAATGACGGGCGCTAGCCCTCATGACGGCGCAGCCAAATGACAGCTCAGCGCGATAGCGCTGAGCATAATGACAAAAAATTCCCTTGCCCTATGCTCAATGCTAATTGAGCCACCATCCCCATCCAATACAACCGGGCAGTTGATTGCCCAGGATGGCGGCCAGGAGTAAAAGGGTTACTTCAATTATCTCGTTCCCGGCCCCTAATAGATCACCGGTGATACCACCCATGTTTTTCCTACACCAAGACCCGTACACCCAGGTTATGATTTGGGCGACGGCCAGAGCAACCAAGCCCAAAGGTCCGTAGGCAAGGGTTGCGATCAGGACAATGGTAAATGCAACCCAGCGATGATACCCTGCAGCATCCTGAACAAAAGGAAGGGCGGTCCCGCCTTCACTTCTTGCATAGGGCAATTTCACCGCCAGATGGACCTGCATGGTTCGGGAAAGCATGTGAATAAGGATCAGCCAAATTGTGGATCCGGCTGCAATCAGTCTGGCGAAAGCCAACCACTTGCATAGCAAAGTGAGGATGATGGCCACAGCGCCAAAGACTCCCAGCCGGGTGTCTTTCATGATCTCGAGACGCTTGCTCTGATCCCAGCCCCCACCCGCAGCATCAACAAAATCAGCCAGACCGTCCAGATGAAGTGATCTAGTGCTTATGACGCTTGCGAGAAGCATGATTGCTGCTACTCCCATGGGCCAGCCGCCATTGCCATTGATCAAAGTATTTATCAGACTTAGAGCCCAGAGGAGTAGTCCGAGTACAGCTCCCACTACAGGGAAAAAAGGTAAGGAATCGCTGTGGATGGACGTGTCTCTGCCGGGAACCGGAAAGATGGTCAGGGTGCGAAATGCAGTAATCAGTCCACGGGACATGTCAGATCTCTCAGTATCCTCGTATGAGTAGTAGGCAGCTGTGCATTGGTCATTTGGTCATTAGGCCACTGGACGTGGCCGTCACTAGGCTGCGCTGTCAGTATGCCTTCGGCGTCATTTGTTGTCATCTGTTGTAACAACCTAATGACGGGCTCAGCCCTAATGACGGCGTAGCCAAGTGACGCGAAGCAAATGACCGGTGCCAATGCAAAAAAATAAGGTCGAGACCTAGTGTTGGCCAGGAACTACTTATTAATCTGCTTTAGAACTCACTCCGGCTGAATCAAAAGTTGCCATTTCATTGTAGATCTTGACCGCAGCTTCAATCACCTGCATGGCCAGAGCTCCACCGGTACCCTCGCCCAACCTCAAATCAAGGTCGAGTATGGGGCGGATGTCTAGACGCTCGAAAAAGGTACGGTGACCTGCCTCGGCCGAACAGTGGCTGAAGAAGAGATAGTCTCTTACTGATTCCCCGAGCCGCATGGCCACAAGAGCTGCGGCAGAGGAGATAAATCCGTCAACCACCACCGGCAGCCGGCGACCAGCCGCACCTAAAATGAGTCCACATATTCCAGCGATCTCCAGACCTCCCACTGCGGCAAGGGTGCTTAGGGGATTGTTAAAGAGTTGAACATTGACTGCAAGGGAGCGCTCAATGACTTTTATTTTGTTCTGGAGCCTGTCATCATCGATTCCAGTACCACGCCCGGTAACCTCGACGACAGAGCAGGGAATCAAGGAGGCATAAAGTGCAGAGGATGGCGTGGTGTTGGCAATGCCCATCTCACCAGTGCCTAAAAGGGCCACACCGTCGTCGGCAGCACTGTTGGCGAGGTCCACTCCAACCTGGATCGCTTGGATGGCCTCCTCCTCGCTCATGGCGGGGCCGGTGCTTATATTATCGGTCCCGGCCTTTACTTTCTTTCTCGCTAGCCCAGATGCCCCTTCCAGAGGGTCAGCCACGCCAATGTCCACCACCTGCAGGTCCGCCCCCACGTGCTTGGCCAATACATTAATGGCTGCCCCGCCAGCGAGCATGTTGTGGACCATCTGAAGCGTGACCTCGCTGGGAAAGGCGGAAACCCCTTCAGCTGCGACGCCGTGGTCCCCAGCGAATGTGACTATACGCTTCTTCCCCAAACGTGGGGTGGTCGTCCCTGTCATTAAGCAATAACTGGCAGCCAGGTCTTCCAAGAATCCTAAGCTGCCTGGAGGCTTGGTAAGGTTATCCAGGTGAGCGCGAATATCGGTTTCTAAGCTGCGATCAACAGGAGTAATCGCATCGAGAATAGGGCGTAATCGTTCCACAGAGAGTTCCCTCAGCAGTTAAATGCAGCATGGGGCACAAAGAGGTAATGGCGAATTGCGAATTGCGAA
>PPDG01000145.1 GCA_002899795.1 Desulfobacteraceae bacterium
CGATGGACATTAGCGAGTTTCCGAGCTAGAAACGAGCATTTTTTTGCAAGATCAAGGAAATCAAGGAATTGAGCGGAGACGTACCATGGTACGTCGCACAAGAAATTCCGCAGATTGACAAAGAGATTGCGGAAAAGGGCCGTTTCTGGACGGAAACTAACTAGAGAAGCACTCATGGAAGCCCTAAGAAACAAAAACGTACTGGTTGTCGGGCTGGCTCGCACGGGTCTGGCCGTTGCCGAGTTCCTTCTGGACCAAGGAGCTCGCGTTACCATTACCGACCATCTCCCGGCTGAAGACTTGGGCTCGGCGGCGGACTCTGCCTTGAGGCTGGGATGCTCATTGGCGTTGGGAGGCCATCCCGCGGAATTATTCACCGAGGCGGATCTCATTGTTGTCAGTCCTGGTGTTCCTCTGAACTTACCGCAGTTGCAGGAGGCCAGAAGCAAGTCCATTAAGATTATCGGTGAACTGGAACTGGCGAGTCGCTTTGTCAAGCTGCCTATCGTAGCCATAAGTGGCACCAATGGCAAAACCACCACAACCGAACTGGTGGGTGACATGATCAACAGCAGCGGCCAGCGCGTCTTTGTGGGAGGCAACATCGGTAACCCTCTCGTCAATCTACTTCGAGAAAAAGAAGACTTTGACGTAGCAGTGGTTGAAGTGAGCAGCTTCCAGCTCGATTCCATGGATACCTTTCACCCCCAGGTTGCAGTGCTGCTGAACATCAGCGAAGATCACCTGGATCGTTATGACTCTTTTTCTGACTATGTGGAAAGCAAGTGCCGACTCTTTTCCAATCAAACAGCGGATGATATTGCGGTGGTCCCCGCCCGCGACCCCCTGATCGGAGTGCGTTGTACCATCCGCAGTCGTCAACTCAACTTCAGCCTGTCCAAGCAATCAGCCCACGCCTACCTGGAGTCAGAGCAACTGGTCTGTAGGGTAATGCCTGGCCCGGTGCGTCGCTATGACCTGCAGCGCTGGCAACTCGTGGGTAATCATAACCAGCAAAATCTTATGGCTGCGGTACTTGCCGCCACCTGCATGGGGGCTAAGCCTGAGGCCATTCAGAATACTATCGACAATTTCAAACCACTGCCGCACCGCCTGGAACTTGTCCATCACTGGCGCGGCATCCGCTTTTATAATGACTCCAAAGCCACCAATGTGGATTCAGTGGTCCGATCCCTTGAAACCTTCACCGCGCCCATCATCCTCCTTGCTGGGGGGCGCGACAAAGAAGGCTCCTACGATCCTCTTACTGGTTTGGTTCGCCAACGCGTGAAAATGCTCGTGCTCATGGGTGAAGCTCGATTTCGATTGGCCAAGACTTTGGGCAATCTCACTTGCGCGGTGGTGGTGGACGACATGGAAGCTGCAGTCCCGGTAGCCCTGGGCGCTGCTGCACCAGGAGACGTGGTCTTGCTCTCTCCCGCATGTTCGAGTTTTGACCACTATGAGAACTATAAGGCCAGGGGCGACCACTTTCGTTCTCTGGTCCATAAATTCACCGCTATGGAAGTGTTTGATGAAACGCCTAGTTGTCCCTGGATCTCTGCAGGCAGGAACAAAAGAAAGCTCAACGCCCACAATTGACGAATGAGCAAGACAAAATGTTCAATCTGAAAGCTAGAATCACCTAGAGGTTTTGCCAGCATGGCTGGAGAAAAGGAACAGAAAAACAGCTGCGATCTAGTCCTCCTGTTCGTTACCTTTGCGCTGATGGGTATTGGACTTGTGATGCTTTACAGCTCCAGTTCCATCATGGCTCAGCAGCGTTTTGGCGACAGCATGTACTTTGTCAAGAGACAGATCCTTTTTTCCTTGATTGGGCTTGCCGTCCTGATCGTAAGCAAGAATTTGCCCTATGTTGTGTATCGCCGTCTTGTCTATGTGATCCTCGGGGTGAGCCTGTTAAGTCTTCTTCTTGTGCTCTTGCCCCAGGTAGGCCATCGGGTTGGGGGTGCCAGGCGCTGGCTGCGGCTGGGCCCTCTCTCTGTACAACCGGCAGAATTTGCCAAATTGACACTCATCATCTACATCTCCTATTCCCTGGCCAAAAAGAAGGACCGGGTTCGAGAGTTCAGTGTGGGGTTTTTACCACACCTTCTGATTTCAACAGTCTTTATTGGCCTGGTGCTTATGCAACCTGATTTGGGAACTGCGGTAACCTTTGCGGCCCTGGTTTTTCTTTTGCTCTTCGTCGCCGGTGTACGTTTGCGCTTTCTACTGGCCACAGGCCTGGCCCTCATTCCCCTTCTGGCTTTGGCCATAGCCCAGACAAGTTACCGACTGGAAAGGCTATTGGCTTTTGTCAACCCGTGGCGAGATCCAAGCGATACCAGTTTCCAGCTCCTGCACTCATTATTTGCTCTCGGCTCAGGTGGTCCGTTAGGAGTTGGTCTGGGTTCCGGCCAGCAAAAGCTTTTCTATCTGCCAGAGCCACATACTGACTTTATTCTGGCGGTAATTGGCGAAGAAACCGGCATGGTGGGCATTGCTGTTGTCCTCCTCCTCTACGGTCTGTTGATCTACAAGGGAGTGAAAATCGCCCTGCGAGCACCCGACCGCTACGGCACCTACCTGGCTTTCGGCCTCACTTTGGTAATCGGGCTCCAAGCATTCATTAACAGTGCGGTGGTCATGGGGCTGCTGCCCACCAAAGGGCTGCCGCTACCTTTCATAAGCTACGGCGGTAGTTCTCTGCTCACCAATCTGGCAGCCATGGGAATTCTCATGAATATAAGTAGCTACGCCAGAAGCCAGGCCCAAACGTTTGGTTTTCAACAATCACGGGGGTGGTTGGATAACGCCCTACACGACGAGGCGAGGACGCGGTGACACAGAACATTTGAAATGAACTAAAATGCCTAAAATTTTGCTAAGAGAGAGTAAAAATTAGTCGATGCAATCATTGGCTGCGTATGACTGACAACAAATTACCTAGCCCGGATGTTTCATGAATTGTCGTCGCGAGACCGTGGAGAAGGATGTGCCACCGGGCAACCGCAGGGGGTTGGATCTGAGGCGTACTTGAACAGTACGTCGCAAGGTCCGACATCCGAGGACGCCCGGGAGGACAGTCATATCCGCGGTCGCAGCAGACGATTCGTGAAATATCAGGGCTAAACGAGGGCTACCAGGCCAAGCGGACAAACTGACATAACTGGCGAAACTGGTTAACTGACTAATGTACAAACGTTCTTATCATATTCACTTCGTTGGCATCGGTGGCATCGGCATGAGCGGTATTGCCGAACTGCTTCTGAACCTCGGCCACCAGGTCAGTGGCTCCGATATCCAGGAGACCGAAATTACCCGTCGGCTTGAAACATTAGGGGCAACAATCTCCTACAGCCATCAGCCCCAGCAGGTAGCCGGTGCTGACGCGGTGGTGGTTTCCTCTGCCATTGATTCCGACAACCCTGAGGTGGCTGCGGCCAACATGGACTATCACATACCAGTTATTCGTCGGGCCGAGATGCTGGCTGAGCTCATGCGACTCAAGTACGCCGTTCTGGTTGCAGGAGCTCACGGCAAGACGACCACCACCTCCATGGTGGGTACGGTGATGGCAGAGGGCGGCCTTGATCCAACCGTGATCATTGGTGGTCGTCTGAATGCATGGGGAACCAATGCCAAGCTTGGCCAGGGCGACTTTGTGGTGGCTGAAGCGGATGAAAGCGATGGCACCTTTCTGCTGTATTCTCCCACCATTTCGCTGGTAACAAACATCGACACTGAACATCTCGATTTTTATAAAGACCTGGATGAGATCAAAGAAACCTTTCTCGAATTCATCAACCAGGTCCCATTTTATGGATTAAATATCCTTTGTCTCGAGGATGAAAATATTCAGGGCCTCTTGCCTCGGATCAAGAAACGGATGGTCACCTATGGTTTCTCAGCGCAGGCTGATTTCCAAGCCCGCGACCTTGCCTTTGATGGGCTGAATGTTTCCTACCGCGCTTTCTATTGCGGGCAGGAATTGGGAAAGGTCACCTTGCCCATCCCCGGGCAGCACAATGCCCTGAATTCCCTGGCGGCTGTGGCGGTCGGTCACGAACTGGAAATTCCCTTCTCAGCTATTTGCCGCGGTCTGCAGGAAATGACCGGTGTGCAGCGCCGTTTTCAAATAAAGGGTGAGGTCAATGGCGTTACCGTAATCGATGACTACGGGCATCACCCCACCGAAATAAAGGCAGTGCTGAAAACAATGGCCTCATCATTTCCGGGACGACGACGCCTTGTGCTTTTCCAGCCTCACCGCTACACCCGCACCCAGGCCCTGTTCGAGGATTTCACCACCGCCTTTTATCAATCAGATGTTCTCATTGTCACCGAGATTTATGCTGCCAGTGAACCTGTTATTCCAGGGGTGCATGCAGAAAAACTGACAACTGCCATTCAAAAACATGGGCATGGCAATGTCAGGTACATCCCAGATCACTTGGCGCTGGTGCCGTCTCTCGTGGAGGAAGTGCGGGGGGGAGATGTTGTGTTGACCCTTGGAGCAGGTAACATTTGGCAAACTGGCGAAGCGCTATTGGAGAAACTTAAAGAGAGGAAAAAAGCGGATAATTAATCATAACTTGTCGGTAATGGGTAAGAGGTAATGGGTCATAGGGACTCAAAACCAATTACCCATGACCTATAACCCATGACCCATGAATATGGACGCTAAATTGAAAAAACAGCTTCAGCACCTGGACGGAGTTGAAGTCGAATGGAATGTGATGCTGACAGGACACACCTCGCTGCGCGTGGGGGGGCCGGTGTCCTGTCTCCTCCGTCCTCTTAACCTGGCAGGGCTGCAAACCGCCGTCCAGGTGCTGAACAAAAATCATCATCCCTACTTCATTCTCGGGCGTGGAACCAATCTTCTGGTGCGGGATGGTGGCAGCCGGGCTGCGGCTATCAGCCTGGAGAGTGGCTTTTCTCAAATAGAAAACCTGGATGCCGCTGGAAGAGTGAAAGTAGGTGCTGGAATGCGTCTCAACAGACTTCTTCGCTTCTGCCTGAAAGAAGCTCTCAGCGGCCTCGAGTTTATTGCCGGCATACCCGGTTCGGTGGGGGGTGCTCTGCGAATGAATGCTGGTACTCACGCCGGAGAAATGGCTGATGTTTGTGAAGCGGTGCTCCTTCTTCATTCTGACGGCGGGCTGAGCAGGCTGTCCGGATCCCAACTCCGCTTTTCCTACCGCAGCCTAGAACTGCCGCCAAACTCTGTGGTTCTTGAAGCTGAGTTCTCTCTTACCCCCAGCTCTCGAGAGCACGTTCGAGACAAGATTCGCGCCTTGCTTAATACTCGAAAGGATAAACAGCCATGGCGCCTTCCCTCAGCTGGTTCGGTGTTCAAGAATCCCCCAGGGGACTTTGCCGGTCGGCTAATAGAGGCCGCGGGTTTAAAAGGTATACGCGTTGGCGATGCCCAAATTTCTACAAAGCACGCCAATTTCATCGTAAACCGGGGCCAGGCACGGGCCAGTGATATCCTGGCTCTCATTCAACTCGCCCAGGAAAAGGTGGCGCATGAATTTGGCGTCCAACTAGAACTGGAAATCGAAGTCGTTGGCAATAACCATAACACCTGATTGTCGGGGCCGCATGCAAATTTCGCTGCCATTTGAAACCAGAACGGTAAAGAGCAAGAAGAATAGCTACCGGAAGAAACGTCTGCAGTTGTACCGACGATTGCGCCTGGTTGCTAAGATATTTCTTGTCCTTCTTGTTTTTGTTGCCTTGAGTGCTCTGTGCCTTGTTGGCTACCGTGCTCTACTCAGTTCACCGCTACTGCAGGTCACCAGGATCCAGGTGAATGGCTGTCAGCAGCTGGACCCTCAAGCTGTCATTCAACAAGCCGAGATCCCATCTGGGGTCAACATTCTTTCCCTGGATCTAGACGGGGTAAGAAATAGGCTCACACAACATCCCTGGATAGCGGCCGCCGCGATTAGCCGCGAGATCCCGGATCGGATTCGTATAGAGATTGAGGAACGTAAGCCGGTGGCCCTGGTCAAGGGGCATCAGTTCTACCTGGCAGACCAACAGGGCGCCTGTTTCGCCCGGGCCGCGCCGAGCGAACATGCCGGTTTGCCTATTATCACGGGACTTGACCCTGGAACCCTCGGCTCAGACTGCAACCTGCCTCGAGAGTTTACCGCTCTCCTTGAGAATCTCTATCGAGAGACTCAGTTGAAATTGCCCTGGCGACTCATCTCTGAGATCAAGTGGAACAGGAATGCAGGGCTCAGCTTTTTTACCGCCCGAGGCGGAATTCAGGTCGACCTCGGCAGCGAAGACTATGGCATCAGGATAGCCAAGCTTGAAAAGGTGTTGCGCTATCTGGAGAAAAAAGGCCTTCACGATCAGTTAAGAGGGATTGATCTAAGCCACGGAAATCGGGTTTTTGTTAGAGGACGTTTCAAGATTCCCAAGCAAAACCGATCTAAACAAAAGGGGGTTTAAACATGGCCAAAAAGGATTCTTTGATTGTGGGACTTGACATTGGCACCACCAAAATTTGCGCCGTGGTTGGTGAGGCTACCCCTGAAGGAATAGCTATTGTGGGAATTGGCACTCATCCTTCTGATGGTTTGCGCAAGGGTGTAGTGGTCAACATTGAAAGCACAGTGAATTCAATTAAACGGGCAGTGGAAGAGGCCGAGTTAATGGCGGGCTGTGAAATCAATGCGGTTTACGCCGGTATTGCCGGTGGACATATCGAGGGGGTCAACAGCCATGGTGTAATCGCCGTGAAGAACCGTGAAGTAAACCAGCAAGACATAGACCGGGTAATCGATGCTGCCAAAGCAGTGGCAATACCCTTTGATCGAGAAGTTATTCATATTCTTCCGCAAGAATATTTGATCGACGACCAAGGCGGCATTCAAAACCCTCTGGGCATGTCAGGCGTGCGCTTGGAGGCCAAGGTTCACATCGTCACCGGTGCTGTTACCTCAGCCCAGAATATCGTCAAATGCTGCCAACGTGCCGGTCTTGACGTCTGTGACATTGTTTTGGAGTCTCTCGCCTCAGCAGAAGCGGTACTGAATCCCCAAGAGCGTAGGTTGGGCGTGGCCCTGGTGGATTTTGGTGGAGGCACTTCGGATTTGGCCATCTTTTCAGAGCACAGTATACGACATAGCTCGGTTCTCTCCCTGGGTGGCAATAATCTTACCAACGACATTGCCGTGGGATTGAGAACCCCGGTGGAAGAGGCAGAAAAAATCAAACAGCGCTACGGCTGTGCTCTTACTGCCATGATTCAAAAGGACGAGACTATTCAGGTGCCGAGTGTCGGAGGTGGCAAGCCAAAGGTTCTCAGCAGAAACATACTGGGTGAGATTTTGGAGCCACGAGTGGAGGAAATCTGTTCGTTGCTGCAACGGGAATTACTTCGATCCGGCTATTCGGACCTTGTGGCTTCCGGTCTGGTAATTACCGGGGGCTCCTCTTTGCTACCGGGGCTTGCTGACTTGGCCGAGCAGGTCTTCAACCTGCCTGTTCGCACCGGCCTACCCACTGACATCGGTGGCCTGGCAGATGTGGTCAGAAACCCCATGTACGCCACTGGAGTGGGGTTGGTCCTTCACGGTGCCAACACCGAACCCAGAAAATTGTTCCGCATCCGTCAAAACAATATCTTCAACCGCTTGGTCGATCGGATGCGGAAATGGTTTAGTGACATAGTCTAGGCAAACAAGGAACGCTAATTTACTCAAGCTAAAAGGGGGGTCAATCCTAAGGGGAAAGCTACGGTGCTCAAATTCGAAACCCGAAGCACGAAGCACGAAACAAATCCCAATGTTCAAAATTGGTCCTGCGGACTCCCCACCCTTCGGGCGGGGCCCCAGTTTCAAATGAACAAAACTAGGAGAACTTTATATCCGCTCCGCAGTCTTTGTTTCGAACATTGGAAAATTCGGATTTTGAATTTGTTTCGGATTTCGATATTCGCATTTCGGATTTCCTGTGAGTCTGTAAGTCTTGTGACCGACTTTAACGTGGACTTGCAAACTTAAGGAGGCTGTTATGACTACGTCGGACCTTTACTTCGTTTTGACCATGTTCTTTGTATGTATGGGCTGTTTTCTTGTTTTTACCACGGGGTTTGTCTTCTTCGCCCGCCGGCGACAGCAGAAGGGCTCGTGAACTGTCGCTTGGGATATGGATGAAATACCCTAATGCAGGAGGTAGATCATGATGTTCGAGTTTGTTGAAAGTGACAACGGAGCCACGATCAAAGTGATTGGCATAGGTGGTGGTGGCGGCAACGCTATCAACAATATGATCAACGCCAGTCTGAGGGGAGTTGATTTCATTGTCGCTAACACCGACGCCCAGGCCCTGGAAGTTTCCAAGGCTCACACCAAGCTTCAACTGGGAGTCAACATTACCAAGGGGCTTGGAGCCGGGGCCAACCCAGAGATCGGTCGCAGTGCCGCTCTGGAGGACGCTGATAAGATTCGGCAGGCCTTGGATGGCACTGACATGGTCTTCGTGACTGCCGGACTGGGCGGAGGCACCGGGACTGGTGGTGCACCGGTAGTTGCTCAGATCGCCAAGGAAATCGGAGCCCTCACCGTGGCAGTGGTGACCAAACCATTCAACTTTGAAGGACGTCAGCGCATGAAGACGGCCGACAAAGGTATCAAAGAGCTCAAGGAGACGGTGGATACCATCATTACCATTCCCAACAACCGCCTTTTGAGCCTGGCGGCAAAAAAGGCGACTTTCCTGGAAATGCTCAAAAAGGCGGACGACGTACTGCTCTATGCCGTGAAGGGCATCTCCGATCTCATCACCGTCCCGGGCTTGATCAATCTAGATTTTGCCGATGTCAAGACAATCATGAGTGAGATGGGTATGGCTTTGATGGGCACCGGCATGTCTAGTGGTGAAGATCGGGCCACTGAGGCGGCTCAGAAAGCCATTTCCAGTCCTCTGTTGGAGGATGTGTCCATAGGTGGTGCCAAGGGTGTGCTCATGAACATCAGCAGCGGATTGGACCTCACCATCGACGAGGTTCAAGAAGCATCCTCACTGATCCAGAAAGAGGCCCACGAAGATGCCAATATTATCTGGGGCACGGTGCTGGATCAAAGTGCTGGTGACGAATTGAGAGTTACCGTTATCGCCACCGGAATCGGTGAAGTCGACGTCAGACCCAAACCCGACTTGGGAGTTATCCGAGGGTCTCGCCATGACGATGACCTGGAAATTCCCACCTTTTTGCGCCGTAACAGGAAAATTGAGGATAACGCGACTGAACACAGTCGCCCCATGAGTTACAAAGATCTTCCCATAGACGAGGAAGAGCTGGAAATCCCAACCTTTCTCCGACGGCAGGCCGACTGAGGCGGGATGACTTCGGCTGATACCGGCCGTCGCTTGCGGCGGTCAAAGATTGTTTTCGTCTAGCCCGGATATTTCATGAATCACTTGCTGCGACCACGGATATGGCTGTCCTTCCTGGCGTCCTCGGGTGTCGGCCCCTGCGACGTACCGTTCAGGTACGCCTCGGAACCAACCCCCTGCGGTTGCCAGGTGGCACGCCCATCTTCGAGGTCTCGCGACAGC
>PPDG01000421.1 GCA_002899795.1 Desulfobacteraceae bacterium
ACACCCTGCGGTTGCCCGGTGGCACGTCCATCCTCTTCGCGCTCGCTGCGCTCCGCTCAGTCCCGCAAGCGGGTTCCCAGTTTCGTGGTCTCGCGACAGCAATTCATAAAATATCCGGGTTAATCTTAACAGTCTCTTTTTCGCTTTGTCAAATATATTGTCAAAGCTATTCAGTCCTGTTTTGAAAGCGATAGGCGAGAAGTTTGTATGCCAGTTTGGCGGCAAAGAAATCGGGAGCAATGTTTCCAGGCTGGGGGCAGAGTTCCATGATGTCAGCTCCCACGACTTCTCTAGAGCGGCACACTAACCGGAGTAGCTCAAGAACCTCATACCAGTACAGACCCCCAGGTTCTGGGGTACCTACAGCTGGCATAATAGCAGGATCGAATACATCCAGATCAATGGTGATGTAAACCTGCGGCCGCAGTTGAGCAACGACTTCTTGTTGCCAATCCGACCGATTATGGATATCTGCTGCGAAAAAAATGGGCAGTGCTTGTTCCTGAGCCCAGCGGTGTTCCTGAGAGCTCATCGAACGGATCCCAACTGGAACCAATTTCGCATGACGACTGGCGAGTCGCATGACACAGGCATTGCTGTATTCTGCACCTTGATAGGTTTTACGTAAATCGGTATGCGCGTCGAGTTGCAGGACCGAAAGGTCATCTACCCGGCCAGCCATCGCCTGGATCATGCCCAATGAGAGTAAATGTTCTCCGCCGAGCATCAATGGGAATAGACCAAAATCAAGTGTTTTTTCGCCAAGAGACCGGACCTTATCCACCATCGCGCTGGGGTTACTCGCGTCCACCTCCATTTCTTCAAGCGTGGCAATGCCTACTCGAAAAACCTCCTGACCTGTTTCTTCATCAAAAAGCTCAAGCTGCTGGGAAGCACGCAAGATAGCATCAGGTCCCTGGCGAGTGCCGGGCATGTAAGTGGTGGTAGCATCGTATGGTACGGGGATAATCAGGACTTGTGCGTTTTCTGGGTCTAGGGAGGCCCCATACCGTCCACCAAAGGAGGTGGACGCTGCGGCGAGGGTTGCAAAAGACTCCAGTCCGTATTTTTGTTCTGTGTTCATTAGGTGAGAGTAGGTGTCGCCAGAGTCAGTGCTCCAGACGATTGCGTTCTTCCTGGACGATATGGGCCGTCCGTCTGATGTCTTTTGGGAATTCAAGGCCCCGATCCAGAAGCTTCACTTCACTTTTCTGCACGCCAAACAAATTGTTTACATGGGAGATGGCATGGTCAGAGTCAAATTCTTTGCAGGAGAAAATATCCAGACTAAGGTAATTCTTATCAGGAAAGGTGTGGATGCTAATATGACTTTCCGCGATGAGGACAAAGCCTGAAATTCCCCAGTCCTCTGGCTTCTCGGCCTCGTATCGAAATACGTAAGGGGGCATAATCTTGGTCATTTTAATTTGAGCGGGATACTCGCTCAAGAAGTTGTAAATAAGAGAAATATCCTCCAGTCGCTGGCTATCACAGCCATAGCCGTCCAATATCAGATGTGTGCCAAAACCGTATTCCGGCCTTTTCAATTTAGCCACCTCCTAGTTCCATTGAGTTATTTCTGTCCTCTTTCTTCACATTGGAGCTAAACCCAGACCTTCAGTTTCTTCAGGAATTTTGTTTAACTAAAAGACGGGAGGGGAGACCATCCACAAGAGCTTCGCCGTGGTTTTGCCAGAGTTGTGTAATCGATGTTCCTTATCCGAGGCAAAATAGAAACAGTCTCCTTTCCGCATCCGGTAAGCTTCCTTATCAACCCAGAGCGTCACCCTGCCTTGCAGCAAAAAGCCAAACTCCTCGCCTTCGTGACCGAGCTGGGTTTCTGTGGATGCCCCAGGCTCAAGACTAACTAACACCGGATCCATGAGCCTGCTCTGGGCACTCGGTACGAGCAGCTCAACCTCCATTTGCTCGGTGGAGGTTGAGCTTAGGACTCGTGCCTTCTTATCGAATAGGATTTTTTCGTGTTTGATGTCGCGGAAGAAGTCAGCCAGTTCCTCCCCCAGGACATCTAAAATGGACTTTAGAGTGACGATGGAAGGAGAGGTCAGATCACGCTCCAATTGACTTATGAACCCCTTGGTCAAATAGGCGCGGTTGGCAAGTTCCTCCTGGGTGAGATTGTTGGCTTTGCGCAATCTCTTTATCTTCTCACCTATTTCTAGAACCGTCTCCATAGTTTACAATTACTAAACATAAAGTTTAATAAAGGATTTTTTATAATGACTCAATACTTTTTTGTCAAGAACTTTCTATGTATGATTTATGATTTCAAATTTATGATTGCAGATTGAGTTTCAAGCATTCCTAACCGCGAGGTTCTGAGCTCTTAAATCTTAAATCTACATTCTTAAACCGGGAACCCGCCCGAAGGGTGGGAGTCCGAAGGACAAATCTAAAATCGCCGGGCTACTGTTGCTGATAGTTGGATGTATTCAGAGGTGGATTGTCAAAGTGGGAATCTTGGTTTGCTGTGCAGATTTGATCGCCCCCATTATTCTTGGCCAAGTATAGGTGCTGATCAGCGATCCGGAGCAGGGTCTCAAGATCTTGTTCCAGGGTCTTCAGTCCGCCGGCCAACTGGGCCATGCCCATACTAAGAAAGGCGGGCCCGAGCTTACTTGTGTTAAACTTGTTTCGCAGCCTTTGTGCCACCAGGATTGCCTGTTCGTGTTTAGCATGCGGGATAATTACGGCAAACTCGTCACCACCATATCGATATACCGAGTCAACATTGTCGCGACTATAAAACATCATTAACCTGGCCAATTCTTTGAGCAGGTCGTCTCCTTTTTGATGACCAAACTGGTCATTGTACTCTTTGAAATTGTCGACGTCGACCAGAAGAAGGAACAAACCGTAACGCTGCCTAAAAGCACGAATCGCTTCTCGTTTAAGGTTTTCATCGAAGTAGCGTCGATTGTATAGGCTGGTAAGTCCGTCACGGATTGAAAGTCTTTTGAGTTCTGCCCTTAGCTCACGTTCACGGATGATGCGATTGATTTTTGCCTCTAATTCATTGATATTAAATGGTTTGGAGATGAAATCACTGGCTCCAATTTCGATGACGTCGGTATATTTGTATTCCTCCTGGTATCCGGTAACCACAACTACATCTATGTCCTCGAAGTCTGTTTTTACGCGTTTCGTTAACTCAATTCCGTTCATTCGGGGCATGCTGATATCTGTTATGATGATATCAAACTCACTCTCTCCAAGTTTCTCAAAAGCATCGACTCCATCGACCGCGGTAACACTAACATGCCCAAGCTGACTTACTACCTCGTGAAGCAAGCCAATCATTTCCTCGTCGTCGTCTACAGAAAGCACGGAATATGAAGTTTGTTTTTCTTTGTCCACCGTTATCACGCCGCGTGAAAAAGGGTTAGAAGTTGTGGCAGCCTGCTATGGCAAGTCGTAGATATATCCCAGAATTTATTATTTTACAACTTTTTTTCGCAGTGAGCCACCTGGTAAAAAAAGAGGTCACAACAACTCCCTTCATTTCCGTGATGGTAAGCACAGTTTTCCCCAGGCTCTAAAGGTTGACCCAAGCATCACAATTTTGCTAAAGAATTAGATACAATTAATCTGTTGGCCGGCTGAATAAGATTAGTGAGATTTCTGCTGAGCAATTCATCTGACCGATCCCCAGTCTGGATGGGGTGAAACGAACACGGTGGTGGGCGAATGGAGAAGGAGCCTAATGGCCAAGATTACCATCATACGTAAGAAAGATGAGGATCTGGCGGCAGAGCTTGGACTGGAGATGAAGCAGTGGTTCGAGCGGCGGGGCGCGGAGGTTTTTCTGCTCGAAAATATTGCTCACCATGCTGAGCTGAGCAGCTTTGAAGATTTTATTCATCAAATACCATCCGATAGTCTGGCTGTGGTGGTTCTTGGGGGTGACGGCACCTTGCTCAGTGTAGCCAGACTTCTCACCGAGCGAACCATTCCGGTTCTGGGAGTAAACATTGGTGGAATGGGTTTTCTCACCGAAGTAAGCTTAGAGGACTGCTACCGTTTCTTCGAAGATATTCTGGGACAGCGGTTTGAAGTGGAAAGACGCATGCGCCTCCAAGCCGTCCTAATCAGGCAGGGTGAATGCTTGCTCAACAGTACTGTTCTGAACGATGTGGTGATCAACAAGGCCGCTCTTGCACGAATTGTTGACCTGGAAGTAACCATTGACGGTCTTCCTCTGACAACCTACCGGGCTGACGGACTTATCGTTGGAACTGCTACAGGATCAACCGCTTACAATCTTTCCGCCGGAGGCCCCATCGTCTATCCAACGGCCGAGACTATCATCTTAACGCCTATCTGCGAGTTTTCTTTGACAAATCGTTCCATTATTCTACCGGGCGACGCCCATGTTGAAATCAGGGTGGGCGCCAAGGCAACAGATGTTACTCTGACCTGCGATGGACAAGTGGGATGTGAACTACAAGCAGATGATATTGTCCGTGTAGAGGAGGCCCC
This sequence comes from Desulfobacteraceae bacterium, assembly GCA_002899795.1. Lineage (GTDB taxonomy): Bacteria > Desulfobacterota > Syntrophobacteria > BM002 > BM002 > BM002. Next base: position 4,501 of record PPDG01000421.1, read on the forward strand.
TCAACCCCTCTTTCTGATCAAGTCTCGCCAAGAGGACTATTTCACCATTCTCCGAAATAAGCTGCAATGGGGACAAAGGTAGGGGGGTTGTAGATTGCGGATTGGGGATTTCTGATTGTAGATTGAGCCAACGTAATTTCCCGCTAGCAGCAGGCAGCAAGCAGGATTTTTGACCAATGAAAAGTCGGAAAAAGATTGCACTCCCATAAGTTTTATTGTACTTCCATTACTCCATTGCTCCAATACTCCATCAATCAAGCGAAATGCTATCTTACCGTGAACCTGTTTCTTGCTTAGATTGCTTGCTGGTGAAAAGGAAATCTTAATATGCCTGAGATCGCTCCCTTAAAGGGGCTGCTATACAATCAGAAATTGATCGGAAACATGGACAAGGTAATCACACCGCCTTTTGACGTGATCTCTCCTGAGGAACAGGAGATGTATCATAAACGTCATCCCTACAACATGATTCGTCTCATCTTGGGACAGCATAAACCGGGCGACAATGAGGAGCATAACTGGTATTCCCGAGCAGCTGAGGCACTTGCGGCCTGGCAGAGCGAGGGGGTGCTGATCCAGGATTCCAAGCCGGCGTTTTATGACTACGAGATCAGTTATCAAGAGTCTCCTAATCTGTCGAAAACTCGGCAGGGCTTTCTCTGCCTGGTGAAGCTGCAAAATTTCTCTCATGGATCAGTACTTCCTCACGAACGCACCTACGAGGCGACCAAGTCCGAGCGGTTGAAACTGATGCTCGCTTGCAATGCTAATCTTAGCCAGGTGTTCGCTCTTTATCCAGACCCGACCCACATAGTGAAGCAAAGCCTGCATCAGGGACGTGAACAAGGGCCGGTGTTTAATTTCACAGACAGCTACGGTATTCACCACCGGATGTGGCGCGTTACCCGAACAGAGGTGATTCAGAAAGTGGTGGAGTGCATGAGGGATAAGCGGCTTTATATTGCCGACGGTCATCATCGGTATGAGACAGCCCTCAATTACCAGAAGCTCATACAGCAAAGACACCCTGAAAGGGGAGAGCGGGCTTTATTCAATTACGTTTTCATGTATCTGGCCGATATGCACCAGGAGGGGTTGTCCATCCTTCCCACCCACCGGATGTTTGTTCAGCTGCCGCAGTTCCAGATGGATTCATTCCTGGCACGGGCTGCCGATCATTTTGAAGTGGAGCGTTTTCCCTTTGATGAAGCTGAGCGCAGCCAGGTGTTCAGAGATTTCCTCGCCGCCCTGTACTCCGCCGGTGATCGCCATTACATTGGTGTTTATGAGTCTGGAGCAGGTCAATTTGTACTCTTGAAGCTGCGAGACAATGTGGGTCATGAATCTTGGCTTGCTCAATTGGAACCACCTTTGCAGAAGCTGGATGTGGTAGTACTCACCGAGTTAGTCCTCAAACGACTCCTCAAAGTGGATGAGAGGACACTTAATGACGAGACCAAAATTAAATATCGACACGATGCCTTGGAGGCTGTGGAAGAGGTAGACCGTGGTCTTTTCCAAGTGGCGTTCCTATTGAATCACACCAAAATAGAGCAACTGCAAGAAGTGGCCAATAGTGCCTTGTTCATGCCGCATAAGTCTACCTATTTCTATCCAAAGGTTATCGATGGTTCAGTTCTAAATCTTCTGGATCCCAATGAAGATGTGTAACTCTGACGCTTGTAGACCACTGCAGGGAGAAACTCTGGACACCGTTTTCCAGGGGCGCCTGAAAATAATCCAGCCTGAGAAGGGCTATCGCTTTTCCATTGACGCAGTGCTACTGGTTGGGCTTACCCGCATTCGTCAAAGGGATCGGGTTGTTGATCTTGGGACCGGCTGTGGCATCATTCCACTACTACTTGCCTACCAGCATGCAATAGACCATATCACCGGCGTTGAGATTCAAGAATCCCTAGTTTCCATAGCAAGGAGAAATGTCCTCATCAACGAGCTTTCCCACCTGATAACAATAGTCCAAACAGACCTGAAGAAGATGAACGCTGCCATGGTTGGCGGGTCGGTGGATCTGGTGGTGAGCAATCCCCCTTACGGAAAATTACGCAGCGGGCGGCTCAATCCCAATTCGAAAAAAGCGATAGCTCGGCATGAGTTGTTGGCCAATGTGGGAGATGTGGTTCGGGCAGCTGCCCAACTCCTGCCACAGAAAGGACGGTTGGCTCTCATCTATCCTGCACGGCGATTGCCCAACCTGCTCAAAGAAGTTTGCTTGAACGGATTTGCCCCAAAGCATCTCACCGTTATCCACTCTACGCTCGAGTCAGAGGCTAAGCTGGTGCATCTGGAGTCAATCAAGGGGGGGGGAGAAGAACTGCGGCTGAGCAAGCCGTTTGCAATTTACCGCCACGATGGTGAGTATACGGATGAGATGAAGGCTATCTATGGGAACGCTGCCGCTGTTTCGTGAGCAAGGTTTCCAGAGTATGTCTCAATTCAGGATCTGATATGGTCTCAAGCAGCCTTCGCTGTTCTTGGCTTAGAGGTTGGCGAGGCCCTGCATCCCCTTCAGGATCTGGGGTAGGATGAGAACCGGTCGAAGGTCGACCAGACTGAACCTTGTCCAAAGTTCCTTGACGGAAACGCAGCTCTTTTATCTCTAGAGAGGGCAGCTCTTCATTTAACTTTTGCCGCAATTCCTCTGCCAAAAAGCGGAGATGGTTTAGCCACACCGAGTTTTCCACCCGTACCTGTAGCACCCCGTCTTTCAAAAATTCTGGTTGGGTTTGTCTGGCAAGCTGGGATCCCACTATCTCTTGCCAACGAAGCAAGGGTAGGGCGGCTTCGATATTGTTCTCCCACTTCTGGTCCTGGAAGAGTTGTTTGAGAATTGAGCCGATATGTTCAGGGCGTCTTTTTTTTTGCAATGTCTGACCTTACGATAATTACATGTCATCAGAGTGCAGGATTTCCAGAAAATCCTCTGCACTATAATCCTCCAATTGATCCCAACGCTCCTTCTCACCCTCGTCAACGTGGGTCTGGTACTCCTCGGGATCAAAGGGATCGCTGATTTCGACAATCCAGAAGCTGTTGGCGAGTTGGTTTATCTCCAGATATTCCTGAACCATCTCCTCGGCTTCGTTGGCATCATCAGCTCTCAGGATAAAGGGAACAGTCATATACTCACTCTCGCCCACCCGGTAGCCAAGTGTAATCTCAAATATATAGAGCCCTTCTTCAAGATCAAAGACCATGGGGAAACTCCTTTCTATCTCTGGGGCCGCGTCAAGCCCTAACCGAAAGCGTTACCGTACATCCGACGCTGTAGAACCCTATAGCACAGATCCCAGCCATGACTACAACCGGGCGAAGTCGCTGTTGATAGAGTAGGTGGCGAATGACGTTAACTATAATACAGCCTACAACTTCGTCAAGAAAAATTATAGTAAAGTGGGATTTCAGATTTCAGATTTTAGATTTCTGATTGCAAAAATTGTAAACTGAAAAGCCAATTGGAATTCCGCAATCCGCATTCCCAAACCTGCAATCCTTAATGCTTCCTCACTCCAAAAAGATGAAGCGTAACTGGACGTTGATCTTCACTTGCGATTGGCTCAAAATCGTGCTAAACAAAAACGACTTGATAAAAGGTTATTGTTACGAGGGAAAGATAGCCAAGCCTCAACTCCCCATATAGGCTAACCGCATGGGAGGCACCGCCAAAGAAAATCTTGACCTTCTAGAACAGAAGATCAAATTTACCCTCCGACCCCTGATCAATACCATTAACACCTCGGGAATGAACAGGGAGCGTAAGAGTCAGTTAGATACTTTGCTCCTTGAGATCTCCGACCTCCAGCACAATCTTGAAACTCACTTTGAACAAGAGGGGTCAACTGAAGATAAGATTCGGTTGACCAGTCTGGTGGACTACCTTTATTCTGTCATCAAAGGGGCGAGTGTAAAGGTGCAACTACCTGAGCGGCGTGAGTATCCAAGAAGCGATATCCAGGTGGATGTGCAATCTACTGATGAAACATCTCAGGCAAAGTCCATTCAGATTCTAAATCTCAGCATGGGGGGCATGCGGTTGCACTCGCTAAGTGAGCTCAAAGTTGGTAGTGTATTCAAAACGAAGTTGAATTCATCGCGTCACGGGGTTCTCCTCCTGCGAGGAGAAGTACTCTGGTCGAGACCGAAAGAAAATGGTGAAGGTTATATTGTAGGTGTACATTTTTTGTCTATGGATGGAGAGGAAGAGAAAACTCTGGGGAACTTTTTGGAAGAGTGGAGTAGCTGAAGCAGCAGACTATTTTGTCTGCGAGAAAACTTGATTAATTGCAACCGTCTGGAGAAGGCGAGGGTTTATACCCTGCTCGAGGTGTGAAGAGATGGCAAGAGACTACCGACCCAATGTAAGAGAAAGCAATGTTATTTCTCGCTTGGATTCTGCCAAGGAAGCGGCACGAACTTCGGCCATTAATCAGCTCTATGAGGTAGGAGAGGATCTGGCGAATCGGATTGCCATGAAGCTCATTGAAGAAAATCTCATAGAGACTAAGAACAAGAAAGAACTAGAGCGCCAGTTGGCAGGCTGTATCAAAACACTAGTAGCAGCTGAGGATTTTGACGTCCAGTACCAAATCGCTCCACTCAGGACGGTAGTGCGACGTCCCAATTTCATCAGCCTCTATATCACCGCTTTCATCATAGAAAAATTGATTAACCATAGAACAATTATTGATATTTATGGCACGGACGAAGAAATATACCAATGCGTCAATTCCCGAGTGAGTCGGATTATTCGCATGTAGAAGCCCGCAGGTAATCTGAGATGTTATTGGAACAAGGGAAAGGCCATCATGAGGTGGTCTTTTTTTATTTTTGCTGTGGCAGTCTGGATCAGGCAGCGAGGTATATAGCGGGAGGTTTTAATGGAGTACTCAAGCATTGGAGGAAGAGAAATTCCAAAATACAAATCTCAAATATCAAACAAATCACAATGACCAAAATTGTCCGCGCTTCGCTTGGACTCCCCACCCTGCGGGCGGGTCCCCAGTTTCAAAATTCCAAACCTGTTTTGGTCATTGAATATTG
>PPDG01000419.1 GCA_002899795.1 Desulfobacteraceae bacterium
ATGTACTCCCACTCTCAGTCGCCCAGCGGCACAAACAGGAGGCGCTAGGTTCCACTGTAGGAATAGACAAAACAGGAATACAAGCAAACCTTTCCTCATGGCTTTCTCTTTTCTAAGTCCGGATCTCTTATCTATCTTCCTGGTGAGATTCTGATGAAACGTATGGGGGGTTATTTAGCATGATCTATGCCAATTGAGATCGCCAAAACAAAATCTAAGATCTTGGAGGGATTTACCGATTCCGTCATGCCGGAATCCGCCGCTTGGATTGGTTTTGAGACTAACGAGTATCGCCAGGATGAAACTGGAGATGGATATCAGACTATCTGAAATGATCCCAGCCGCTTGCTCCGATCACCTCTACAGAGCCATCACGACCTTCGAGTCTCAGACCCGACTCAGCCACAGTGCTCCCTATGGAGTGAAATTGGCAGCCGTTGGATTCCAGGGCTTCCTGAAGCCTGGCAGCCGACTTTACAGGCACAGTCCCCAGAAGGACGTAATCCTCTCCCACATGGAGTGAAAGATGTCGTGAGTCCTCTTGGAACTTCTCGCAATATGCTCTAAATTGTTCTGTCGTAGGGATCATTTTCTCTTCTATGATTGCCCCCAATTTTGATTCTGTACAGATGTGACCCAAGTCCGCAGCAACACCGTCGGAGACATCAATCAGCGAGTTTGCCACCTTCATGCTGGCAATGGTCCGCCCTGCCTTTAGCTGGGGATAAGGATTATGTTGGGCCTCAATCAGTTCCTCCCACTCATCGGACCCTCTTCCTTTCAGTATGATATCGAGGCCTGCGGCGGCAGATCCCACCGGCCCCGTTAGAAAGACCACATCGCCCACCTTGGCGCCGGATCTGTAAAGGACCTCCTCCTCCCGAGCTTCACCCACCAGTGCGATGTTGATAATCAAGAGGTCCGGCGATGAAGCGGTGTCACCTCCGAGAAGATTTACCTCAAATTCCTTTGCCATTGATTTCATGCCATCGTAAAGAGCGTCCAAAAACTCCAAATCAACCGTGTCAGGGATAGCAACGGATATCGCCGCCTCTTTCGGGGTGCCCCCCATTGCGGCAATGTCGGACATGTTGACTGCCATTGATTTTCTACCCAGCTGATACGGGGGTATTGCCTCCAGGAGAAAATGAATCTGTTCAACCAGCATGTCGGTTGTCAGTAGGGTAGCCACCTCGGCGGAGGTCTTGAATACACAGCAATCATCCCCTATACCACTGATGACGTTTTCGTCTCTGATGAGACAACCGCCTTCGATCCGCTTGATAAAACCGAACTCACCGATGTCCTTGAGTTTCACTGCAACACCCCCGAGTTAATTTTGGCTACGCACTTCTCCGCATGACCTCTGAAAATACGAAATCCGAAGCACGAAGCACGAAACAAATTCAAAATCCTAATTCTCCAATGTTCAAAACATTTAGAATTATAAAAAGGAATTGTACGTTTTGGTAATTTGAAACCGGGGCCCCGCCCAAAGGGTGGGGAGTCCGGAGGACCAATTTTGAGAATTGGAAAATTGTTTCGGATTTCGATATTCGGATTTCGAATTTGAGCGCTAACATCACATCCGATAATAAAATACCGCCTCGCGCCTCTATCGTATCTCCTTCTTAGCCCTTAGGACCTCCTCCTTGAGCGCTTGGGCTGCTGCCTTCGGATCCTCCTGGGAACATATAGCAGAAACCACCGCAACACCGTCCAGCCCCATCTTGACCGCCTCGTATGCGTTCGATTGATTCATGGAACCAATCCCCACAATAGGAATCTTCACCGCCCGCTTCAAGGACGATATTCCTTCCATCCCTATCTCCGCTACCAATTCGGGTTTGGTCGTAGTAAAGAAGATCGGTGACAGTCCCAGATAGTCTGCCCCCATTGACTCTGCAGCCACAGCCTCATCCGTGGTGAATGCTGAGACACCGATGATTTTGTGCGGCCCGAGTATCTTTCGAGCTACATCGACAGGCATATCCTCCTGCCCCAGATGGACGCCATCAGCGTCCAGGGCAAGAGCGATGTCGATTCTATCATTTATGATCAGGGGGATATGTGCAGCTTCCAGGTAATCTTTTATTTTAAAACCCTCTTGGTAAAACTCCTGCGTGCTGGCCTCTTTTTCCCGAAGTTGCACGAGTGTTACTCCCCCGCTAACCGCGGCCTCGATAACCTCGAGGTTGCTACGGCCAAGTGACAAAGCCCTGTCCGTCACCAAATATAATGAGTAGTCGACCTTCTGTTTCTCGTACTTCAACGGATTTGCGACCTCCTCTTCTTACTTTTTGACCAGATTTCTCCTCCAATGAAGTTCCCTGCAGCCCCGGCGACGGGATTTCCGCTCCGCTCCAACAAGCTACGGGGCTTGCGCTCGCTGAAGCATTTTCAGGTCCTAAATTCTTTAAGGTACGTCTCTAGCAGTTTAATGATGAGGGCTTTTAAGGTAATTCCTTCCAGTGCGGCCTTTGCTTTGGCCTTGCGGTGCAAATCTTCCGGAAAATTCTTTATAATAATAGTCTTAGCCACGTGCATCCTCCCACTCTTTTTCCACCTAGTATAGTAAATATTATATATATTGTATACGCGTCCTCATCTTTTAGTTCTGGGAGTCACCTCCTTTGGACGTGGCGCAAATATGATCGCAGATTGTAGATGTGGGATTTGGGAACTAAAATCCGCAATCTTGCTTCCCTTTTTCTTGCAATCTTCAGCATGCTCTTGTAACGTAGGGTGCAGTCATCACTCCATTGGGTCAGATGATTGCCACTGAACAATATTCCACTATAATTGATTCGAACAAATCTCTTATGGCTCTGTATTCAGAATCAGAATTGGATGTAAAGGCGAAAGCTACCGTCTTTTCTCTGGACCGCAACCTTGCACAGAACGGCATCATCAAACAAATCTCTGATCTTTACATTACATTCTGTGAAAGTTCAAAAGCCAGAAAATTGTCATTGAAACCCCGCAAGGTCACTGAAGGAGTCGAGTTAAGACTTCTTTTTGAACTCCTTTGTTTCACTTCTTTTCTTACATCTCAGATAATACCCAACTACGTTTCAACCAGAAAACTCCTTAGAAAAAAAACAAATTATGAACTCGTTCGGTATTACAGTGGGCAAGCTGCAAAACATCTTGAAAAATTTTGCCAAGATCTCGGGATGACCAAACTGCAAGAGATAATTTTCATTGCTCCACCACCTGAGGTAAAAATTAAATTAGGTGATCCTCTCCATCCCACTGCACGTCTTACCGCATATTCAGAATGTCATGCGGAAAGAAAAGGTAGAGAGATACAGCACTTTGCTCAACACCTAAGTAAAGCGCTGGACCCTTATCACTATCCGAGTCTAGAAGCCCTATGGAATCCTCAGGTAGTGACTCTCAAGAAACTAGCACAAAGAGCTATGGCTGAGGTTTTTGAGCCTTCAGTGAAACTTGGAAGATGAGTGCAAGCCCGGCTGGAAAATATTCTGGCACAGGAGTTGCTAAATCCATCTAGAGCAGTGAGACTTTCTCCCTTCAGCTAAGAAGTTTGCAGATCTCAAAATGGTAGTTTTTCTGACGACTTAAAGCTATTTGAACTTGCTCGGGCACCAGGGTGAGACTTCAAAGCTGCATCAATGGAGGTATAGCTTTGGATACATCACAGTGGAATGAAGCGCGAAAATACCCGAGGAGCAAAGCGAGCTGGCCCGTCGTTATACTCACAAACCGTGGTGCCCTGATAGCTGAGACAAGAAATATCAGCCCGGAAGGGGCCTTCATTTTCTGTGAGCGGCCGCTTCCTCCTGAGGAGAAGATCAGGGTACTCATCATGTTCCCAAACAGTCGTTATCTGGATATCCCTTCCGAGGTGACCTGGTCCTATCCCTATGGTTCAGACAAAGACGCTACCCCCAGTGGCATGGGTGTCCGATTTCTCGAGATTTCCGAAGCAGACCGTGAATTCATTGCCTCTTTATCTTCGGGCTATCTCGAGGCAGAATTCGAGAAAGGTAGTTATCTCGATTAGCCCGACCAATCCCCGACGGCTTCGTAAAAAGTCCATCTATCCCGCCTCGGCGGGACTCCTCAGAATAACACCCATAAAACGCGGTTTCCGGATGGGCACAAATTAGATCGTTTCCAGGCGAGCCTGGGCCTGAAACTCTGCAGGAGTAATCTCGTAAAGAGCATCTAACAAAGATACGATGAAGGAGCCCGGAGAACTTGTTTTGGTCCCAGCATGTTCTCCAGCCAATCCAAAGAAAGCAAGGCCTGCGGAGGTGGCTTCAAGCGGGTCATTTGTTACGCTGGCAAAAGCTGCGATTGTTACCGTAGCCGCGCATCCAGTGCCCGTCACAGAACCGAGCATCGGATGGCCGTTAGAGCAGCGAATCACCCGCTTTCCATCTGTGATCAGATCCACCGGGCCTGTGATGGCAGCAACTGAGTCGATCTCTGTGGCCACCTCTCTAGCTGTCTCAAGGGCCTGCTCAGCTCCATGGGCAGTCTCAACGCCTTTCGTTCTAATGGAATCCGAAGCGATGGAGAGGATCTCTGAGCCGTTGCCACGTACCACTGATAGTCTCAGCTCTTTTACCAGCTTCCTGAATGTATTTGTTCGGAGGGACGTCGCCCCAGAACCCACCGGATCGAGAATGATCGGCACGCCGAGTTCGTTTGCTCTTCGGCCCGCTTTTAGCATTGATTCAATCCAATGTTTTGAAAGGGTGCCGATGTTTATCACCAACGCACTGGCAAGCGAAACCATCTCTTCCACCTCATCTGCGGCGTGAGCCATAACTGGTGAAGCTCCCATTGCCAGGAGTGTGTTGGCGGTAAAATTCATCACCACATAATTAGTTATGTTGTGCACCAGAGGTTTTTCATCCCTCAGCTTTTCCAGCAACGACTTCAGATCATAACCAGGCATTATTTTCTCCAATCATTGTGACTTTGTATCTCTACAGGTTATACCAACCGCATGCGGTGAGCGGTAAGCGGTAAGCTGTAAGCTGTAAGCGGTTCGAAAAACCGTCCGACTTGCCAATCTCTTGCTTTTCTCTGCTTACTGTTCACTAGAATTACCATTTCTCATATCTTACCAACTCAGAGAGCGGCTTTCTTTTCTTTCGAGGGGGTTGATCTGCTGCGTAGCCTAGGGGGGTGAAGGCAATCGGCTCAATACCGTCTGGCAACCCTAAAACTTCCTTTGCTGCCACAGGATCAAAGGCCGCGATCCAACAGGTTCCGAGCCTTGACGCAGTGGCGGCCATTATCAGATGATCCATGACAATGGCAACATCCACATCGTTGTAGTTTTTCCCGTCTTTCCTGACCCAGTTTTTAGCAGGAACACCACAGGCACATATGACAATCGGCGCCTCCACGAACCATAATTTACTATAGATTCTCAGTAGCTCTGCTTCACGGTCTGCAGTGTGAATGACGATTAACTGGTATGGCTGCCGGTTTGCTGCCGTTGGGGCCAGCCGGGCAGCATCGAGAATCCGGCTCAGCTTTTCCTTTTCCACCGGATCTGATTTGTAAGACCGTACGCTGTATCTTTGTCTGGCCAGCTCTAGAAAATCCATGATTAACTTCTCCTAGTAAATACGCATATCGCCCCTTGTGGGAGCGGCTTTTCCACCCGCCTAGCCTGAACGGTTCGCAATGGCGGACAGGTAGACGCGAGCCAACCAGCTGTCCGGCTGACGACTAAAGTTTTTACCACAAAGGACACAAAGACCACAAAGTGTTTCATAGATAGAGGTGTCTTCTCTGTGTGCTTTGTAATCTTGGTGGTGTAAGTATGGTACGGTAGTTTTTTTTGCGATAAGCACCACAAATGTTGACTCCCAACTAGTTTATGATTAAAATGGTAGACAATAAAATCTGAGGAGACTAGTACCCTTGTTACGACAATCATTTGGAAACATAATAACACTGGTAATCGCAATTTCCCTGCTTACCGCAGGAATTGCTCCTGCCAACCCCAGCTGCAATGCCGAGTGTTGTGTAAAACCCAAGAACAATGGTCTTCATAGCAAGGCCCACACACCCCCTGCTGATCTCCTCTCCGATTGCTGTTCCGGCCTCGAAACCGCCCCCTGCCCTCACATGCGAGAGTCGTCTCCTAAGTCAATAGAATACGCTATTGCAGCCCCAGCTGCAGAAGTAAATCCAGCCAGGGTAAACCTTGCTGCATCTGTAAGTAGCTCTTTATTTTCATCCCAACCCCATTCCCTCCTGGCCGCTTCAATGAGTCCCAATATTAGGGGCCCCAGTGTACCACTCTACCTTCAAACACTTACACTCCTGATTTGATCCTTACTGATCAACCCGATTCGCCCGTGTGTCATTCGCCAGAGCTTGCTGGGTTCTGATGCAATCCATGAATTGAAGCTAAGGCTGAACCGTTTTGGTGCCTCACTTCCGTTGTGGTGATTCATGGGTGTCGGGGCGGTTCAACTAATTTCCTCGATGCAAAAATGGAAATCGGCACGCGGTTGCTGTTTCTTTGACTTAGAACCTTCTTATGCGGAGTTTGTTATGAGTAAGAAAAAGAGAAATAAAAATAACGTAGCGGAAAAAAGCGCCTCAAAAAAAGAAATGGTACTCAATACTGAAAAGCAGAGCCAGTCACCCCTTCGGACCTTGGCTGTCATCGCGGTTGTGGTAGTAGCAGGTTTGGCCTTTTACCTGTTTCAGAGCGGTTTTGACAACAAGCCCCAAGCCCGAACATCTTCCATTCAACCTGAAGTCACGGCCACAGAAGTCTCCTTCCCGGTACAAGCCTTCAGTGATGGGCAAGCCAAGTACTTCCAATACCCAGCCGGTAATGGCATTACTGTCCGCTTTTTCATCCTCAGGAGCTCTGACGGGGTGGTCCGGGCTGCATACGACGCCTGCGACGTCTGTTGGCGCGAGGGCAAAGGATACTACCAGGAGGGAGACTTCATGGTTTGCCGCAATTGCGGCCAGCGATTTGCCTCCGTCAAGGTAAATGAAATAAAGGGTGGCTGCAATCCCGCACCGCTGGAGAGAACAGTAGTGGGCAACAAACTTGTTATAAAGACCGCCGACATACTTCAGGGTGTCCAGTACTTTGATTTTACCAAGAGGAGCTAACGATGACGCTAAAGGATATCGCACTGCGCAACATCAGGCGCCGAAAAGCTAAAGCCGGTTTTGTGCTTGCCGGGCTTCTCATAGCAGTCTCCACGGCAGTGGCTCTCCTCGGCCTCATCGAAGCGATGAACCGGGACATTCAGCAGAAACTCGAAGAGTACGGGGCTAACATCCTCATACTGCCCAAAACTGAAAATCTCTCTCTGACGTACGGAGGGCTCTCGTTGGGAGGCGTTTCCTTCGAAATGCAAGAAATTCGGCAGGCTGACCTGGGGAGGGTCAAAACCATTAAAAACGCTGCTAATGTAGCCGCAATGGGGCCCACGGTCCTAGGTGCCCTCGAAGTGAAAGAGCGCAAGGTGCTTCTTGCAGGGGTCGACTTTCAGGCCACAAAGATCTTGAAGCCCTGGTGGAAAATAGCGGGCGCGGTTCCAACCGATTTTGGTGTCCTCCTGGGAGCCGAAGCATCTCGCATTTTGGCGCTGGAAACCGGAGATCACTTCAAGGTCAACGGCAGCGAACTTCAGGTGTCGGGTATCCTGGAGCCCACTGGATCCCAGGACGACCAGCTCGTCTTCGCCCGCCTGGACACAGCCCAATCGCTTCTACACAAAGAAGGTCGGGTTTCAATGGTCGAGGTGGCAGCCCTTTGCACTGCCTGCCCTATTGAGGCCATGGTGAGTCAGATATCCAGGGCCCTTCCTGACACTAAAGTTATGGCAATTCAACAGGTGGTACAGAGCCGCATGGAAACACTGGACTATTTCAGACAATTCTCCTACGGAGTAACGGCGGTGTTGGTGCTGGTAGGCAGTCTTGTGGTGCTGGTGACCATGATGGGAAGCGTGAGAGAGCGGACTTCCGAGATCGGTATTTTCCGGGCCATGGGGTTTCGGCGGAGCCACGTGATTAGAATTGTTCTCCTGGAAGCGGGGATAATTTCCGCCATGGCTGGTATTCTAGGCTACTTGATAGGCTTCGGTTCCACCAAATTAGCCCTCCCCTTCTTTACCGGTAGCAACAGTATAGGGGTGATTTTCGATCCGGTGCTGGCAGCTGGAGCATTTGCTGCGGCCCTGCTAATGGGTCTGGCCTCAAGTGTCTACCCCGCACTTATGGCGGCTCGAATCGACCCCACCGATGCCCTGCGGGCACTGTAGGAGAGATACAATGAGTTACATCCATGCAGAAAACCTTGTCAAGCAGTACGGTACCGCTGATGCCGCCGTCATGGCCGTAGGAGGCATGAGTTTCCGTATCAAAATGGGCGAGTTTGTGGTTGTGATGGGAGAGTCTGGATCGGGAAAATCCACCCTCTTATCAATGATGGGAGCCCTGAACACCCCCACATCAGGCGAGTACTCGGTGGACGGGCTTGAGGTCTACAAACTGGGACAAGACCAGAGGGCTGACTTTCGCAGGGAATTTCTGGGCTTTGTCTTCCAGAGTTTTCATCTCGTTCCCTACCTCACCCTCCTCGAGAACGTTATGCTTCCCCTGGCCACGGTGAAAATGAGCAGCAAGAAAAAGCGGGCTTTGGCCGAAGATGCCCTGCTACGGGTAGGGCTCAATGGAAAGTCTCACCGGTTGCCGGGGCAGACATCTGGAGGTGAGCAAGAGCGCGTGGCCATTGCCCGCGCCATTGTAAACGAGCCGCCCATCCTCTTTGCAGACGAACCTTCGGGAAATCTCGATACCAAAACCACCCGAGAGGTGATGGATCTCTTGAAGAATCTCAATGAAGAAGGGATGACCATCGTCATGGTAACCCACAGCCCGGAGTGCGCCAGCTACACCCGCCGGATGCTGCGGATTTCAGACGGTCTTCTGGTGGAAGATGTTCCGCTGAACGGGTCAAAGGGTGGTATTCAAGCAATTGTATGTTGATCCCATGTAATTCCGAGGGCAAATTGCGCTTGGTAATGAGGATCAGGAAATTTACTTATAGATATATGGAGATAAGGACAATGGCAAAAAAGAAAAAAGCACGGGGACCACAACCAAGACAACAACCCGTTGAGAAAAAAGAGTCAAACTTCTGGAAGATTACTGCCATCGTTGCCGTGGTTTTGCTGGCTGGTGTTACAGCGAAAACCATGTTTCCCGGAGGTCAGAGCACAACTACAATCACGCCAATTCAGGCGACCTCATCACAGCCAATCCCCATCCAACCGATAACGGGCCAGTCGCCGGCTGTCCAGGTGGCAACGTCCACAGCAACAAACTCGATAGAGGACCAAGTTCGGCAGGTGGCCGTGAACTTCAAGTGCGCCTGCGGGGGCTGTGGAGAGCTGCCTCTAGCTGAGTGCCAATGCGACATGCCCAAGGGAGCGGTGGAGGAGAAAAGTTTCATCCGGACAAAATTACTTGAAGGTAACACCGTCCCTCAGGTCATAGAGCTCGTGGATAAAAAGTACGGCCTTCGAG
>PPDG01000070.1 GCA_002899795.1 Desulfobacteraceae bacterium
CTTGGACACGGGGCAGAAAGTGGAATTCATCACTGGCGCACATTACCGGAAAGGCTCTGGCGAGTAAGGAGAAGTACTCTTGAGCTATTCTACCTATCTCATTTGCGGGTCGCTCGGTCACTATTGTGATATCCCAGGCAGGCTAAATGCCTAAAGTGAACTAAAATGAGCTAAATTGTCTAAATTAATAAATCCGCAATCCGAAATCTGAAATTCATTAATTCCTAAATCTATCCCAGATTGAGGTCTGAGGGTACCTCCCAGTCGTCGCCGAGAAACAGCGGGAGCTCAGCGATGCAGATCGGACCCACCCTTACCTTCCACCCCGTCTGCCTCGCCAGTGGCTCCTGTAACGAGGAGGCGAATCCGGGAAGGACCATCTCTCGCTTCGCCTTACCTTGGTTCAACGGTGATTTTTCCAGGAGGGCAACTATCTTGTCTACTTTCAATGACTGGTAAATCATGGCCATGTCAACGGTATCTCCGCGGCAATCAACGAAGAGTAGCCAAAAGGGACTAAGGGTGTAGGCCATAATGGAGGTAAGTACTTCTTGGGTAAACTCGCTGTTGCCTGAAACGATCAGCAGGCTACGTTCGTTCGCCTGGTTAATCTCCGTCAGCCCTGTAGGGGCTGGGCGTGGTAGCTCCAGGGCAGGGACTTGGGGAAGAAATTGGTCGGCAGTCATGGCCAGATAGAAAGCCCGTATTTGGTTGCCGTTTAGAGAGGGGCAGTTCTCCGGCCTCCGGGTTCCGTTTTTCATTTGTTTTACGAAAGCAGCACAAGAAGCCTCTCCGCACTCTTCACAGTCAGTTCTCGGGAGATATTGGAGAAAATCGATTTTATTCAGGTAAAGGTCAGCTGCAATCATGGATTCACTGGGGTTAATCTGGCGTGACGTAGGCTGATTCACTGAAAGGAGGAAAAGGCACGCTAGATTATAGGGAAGGGATATGAGCAATAACTGCCGGGAGTGCCTTCAGGCGGAGTTAGACTACGCTTCCTGGTAGTGACGGACAAAGTTATCGAGCCTGAAAACATCCGACCGACTGAGTTCGATCCACTTCAACCCCACGCCTTGATCGCCACAAGATTCGTGCTTTGGGCATATCCAGACGACTTCAGCCCGGGAAACAACCGAGCCATGATATTGGGGTAGATGAACGTTGATTTGCACCCGATCACCCACGTGCATACTTTCACCGGTGTGAACAAAAACTCCAACAGGGCTAATATTTTTGGCCTTTCCTCTGGCACCACCACGATCGCCTATCAGACAGTATTGTGTATTGATGCTTGCGCGCGGAAACCGTCTTTCTTCTTTCATAGGGAGCTGCTCCAGAGTGTTCTATTTGTCAATCCTATATCACAAAAGCAAGGAATTGTATAGTGAAATTAGTCACTCCCACGTGGTCAATGGCCATGCGGTAGTCTGCTGGAGTGATGGAGTAACGGAGCATTGCAAAATATCAAATTTCAAACTAAATCTTAGGGTTTCAGGTGTCGGGTGTCAGGTGTCAGGGAAGAAAAACAAAACAACTGAAACCTGAACACTGAAACCTGAAATCTCTTCTACCGGCAAAGCCCTTGAACTCTGACCCCCGCAAGCGGGATCGTGGACTGGCCCTGAGGACCAGGTTTTCGATGTTGAATAAATGGGATAACTCCTGACAAGGTAAGTCTGTGTCTTGACGATTGTTTATGCTAAAATGTCGCTGTCTTTTCCCCCCTGACTTAGTCCTGGAGGTAACGTATGAAGGTTAGGAAGTTGGTCATTGTTGGTGGTGTGGCCGGAGGTGCTTCTGCCGCAGCCAAGGCGAGGCGCTGTAGCGAGGAAGTGGAAATCATTATGTACGAAAAGGGGCCTGATATCTCTTACGCTAATTGTGGCCTCCCCTACTATCTCTCCGGCGTTATCGAGAAGCGGGAAGATTTGCTCATCACCACTGCCGAGTTCTTCCGCCGTCGCTTCCAGGTGGATGCCCGCACCAGTAGCGAGGTCATTCAGATTGACCGCGATAGCAAAAAAGTAATTGTGAAGAATCTCAATACTGGGCAGGTGGAAAAAGAATCATATGATCGTTTGATCTTGGCCCCCGGCTCTCACCCCATCGTACCGCCGATACCCGGTATGGACCTTCCCTTCGTTTTTTCCTTGAAAACCCTTGAAGATACCGACCGCATATTCAGCTACCTCCAAAACAAGAATCCTCGCAGGGCAGTGGTAGTGGGCGGCGGCCTTATAGGTATTGAAGCTGTCGAGAATCTTGCTCTAAAAGGACTCGAAACCACCGTAGTGGAACTTGCCCCGCAGGTACTCACCTTCTTGGATTGGGAAATGGCTGAAAAGGTCCGCTGGCACATGCATCAAAAAGGCATAAACCTCTGTCTTTCAGAAGGTTTACAGTCAGTAGAGGAGGAGAACGGCCAAGGGTTAGTGCGAACCGACAAAGGTGGAGAAATCCCCGCTGACCTGGTTCTGGTGGCGATTGGTGTCAGGCCCAACGTTGATCTTGCCCAGAATGCGGACCTGGAACTCGGTGTCACCGGCGGGATCAAGGTCAACGAGTTCATGCAGACCAGTGACCCTGATATCTTTGCTGCCGGCGACTGTATAGAAACCATAAACGTAGTGACCGGCAAGCCAGTACTCACGCCCATGGGCTCAGCGGCAAACAAAGAAGGACGCGCCGCCGGGGCCAACGCCCTTGGTCGCCGCATTGCAGTCCATGGTTTTACCGGTACCATCATCGTCAAGGTCTTCGACCTGACCGTGGCAAAGACCGGCTTATCTGAAAGGGAAGCGATAGCGGCAGGCTACTCACCTCTTGTCCTTTATGTGCAACCCGGCCACCACGCCGGCTACTATCCAGGATCCAAGCCCCTCCATCTTAAAACGGTGACCGAACGAGAGAGCGGTAGACTCCTTGGGGCCCAGGTTATTGGGGAGGAGGGAGTGGACAAGCGTGTAGACGTTTTCGCCACCGCCATCTACCATCAAATGCGCTTGGAGGATCTCCTCCAACTTGATCTGGCCTATGCCCCTCCCTACTCAGCGGCCCGGGATCCAGTGATAATTGCCGGGGCGGTGGGCCAGAATTATTATCAAGGTGACTGGGATCCCATCAGCCCCCACGAACTCAAAGCGAAAATAGATGCGGGAGAATCCATTGTGCTGGTGGATGTCCGCACCAGATTGGAACTGCAAGAAAGAGGACCCTTGCCAGGCGCCCTCCATATCCCCATAGATCTTCTGCGAAGGCAGTTGCAGAAACTGGATCCCGATAAAGAAACCATTTTGTATTGTGCCCAAGGACTTCGCTCCTACTTAGGCAACCGAATCCTGGCCATGCGTGGCTTCAAACGTGTCCGGACTCTCTCAGGGGGCATGGACAACTGGATGTATGAAGGGGAATCGGCCGCTGCCCAGTCGGCTGATTGATGGGTAACCCCCAACATCTGGAGGGGCGACGATGGTTTAACCCTCATGCGCATGGAATTCTTTGACTTTTTCCACTTGATTTTTCCCAAAGCCATATATTAAATTTGCGATTGATAATCGCCGGTTTCTCAAAGTGGGTCGATCTCGCTTCAAAGGATTGCTTCCTGGGCCAAAGCGGCGACCGGAAGTCTGGGACGTTATGGGTTAATCTTGAAAAAGGAGGTCAACGTTTTGGCAAACGGTACTGTAAAGTGGTTTAATGACAGGAAAGGCTTTGGATTTATCCAGCAGGAAAATGGTGAGGACATATTCGTTCACTACTCTTCTATCAACATGTCTGGCTACAAATCTCTCGCAGAAGGCGAGCCGGTGACCTTTGAGGTGGAAGAGGGCGACCGGGGGCCTGTGGCCAAGAACGTTCAAAAACTCTAATTCGGATCAGAAAAAGCTATAAACAAACTCATAATGGGCATCTTGTCTTGGATAGACTGGATGCCCTTCTCCTTTTTTAAGTAGATATTATACTGCGGAGAAGGTAACGTTCAGGAGGATAAAGGGATCTTGGCTCGGAGGTGAAATGATGCATAAACAATGGGCGTGGGGTAGCATATTTATCTGGTTAGCCCTTACCGTTACTGGCTGCGCCGCTGTGGAGGTTTATTCAAGCAGCCCAGTAGTGCAAAAGATGAGCAATGACTATTTCAATGTCGAGCTTGAACCCCAACATCAAGAAGGCCAGAACTTTTTTACCTCTTTTCGTTTTGTCCTCACTAATAAAACTAAGAAAGACTTACATGTTGACTGGGAAAACACCTTTTACCTTTTGAATGGCCGCAGAAGTGGCCGCTTCCTCTGGGAAGGTGTTGACTGGGAGGCGTTGAAGAAAATAAGAAATCAGCCTCTCGTCCCGGTCGCCGCAGGTGATACGGTTACAGCAGTGGTCTTTCCTAAAAGCTTGGCTGGCAGATCGAAAATTGGGACAACTACAGGTCTTAGGTACACGAGAGGCCCACTCCCAGCCGGGGAAAACGGCATGTTTCTCGTAGTCAAGCAGAATGGGAGAGAAATACGGGAAAAAATTGTCGTCAAGATAGAAGCTCAAAAGGGTTGAATATACCCTAACGTTGCAAACCTCCACCGGCCAAAAGCGCTATGCTCGCGCCAGAGTCCCGCCCTTGGCGGGACGACCGGTGCTGAGCTGTTGACAAATACACCAAGTTTGAGTAGCCTACGTTGCCTTGATAGCCTATGTCTCTGCTGAGATAGCAGCACCACATACACGAAATTTGCATTTTTGAAGGTCCATATTGCAGATATGAAGCGAAAACTCACCATCAATATTGGCAAGCTCTTCGGCATTCTGCTGTACGTGCTGGCTGTAAATCAAAGGCGGCTCGTCATTCGCAATCTGCGTTTTTGTTATTCTGAGTGGAGCGACGATCA
Source organism: Desulfobacteraceae bacterium (assembly GCA_002899795.1). GTDB lineage: Bacteria > Desulfobacterota > Syntrophobacteria > BM002 > BM002 > BM002. The sequence goes on from PPDG01000070.1 coordinate 4,884, forward strand.
GATTAAAAAGCTCGCCAGACGTGTTTTTAAGAACTTCGGGATCACCTTTATTGAAGTGTGTCAATCCGCATTCATGTCTTGGGATTCACTCTCAAGTAGATATAGAGTGATTGGTGAGGAAATTCTCATAAATGCTCTGAAGGCTAACAAGGGTATACTGATCGTTACAGGCCACCTAGGAAACTGGGAAGTTGCCCAGCATTATATGCATAACTTCGAAAAGCCTTTCTCTGTGGTTGCCACCAGGATGAAGCAGGCTTGGGCGAATCGGTTGTTGGATCATTTGCGCTCCCGTTTTGGCAATACTGTCATCGATAAGAAAGGCGGGTTGCCGAACATAATGCAAGCCCTTCGCAGAGGGGAAACAGTTGCCTTGCTGATAGACCAAAGCAGACGCAAACAAGGGATTGAAGTTACCTTCTTCGGCCATGAGGCAACTGCGACCCCTGCCGCTGCCCTGCTGGCTATGCGATGCAAAAGTACGGTTTTACCAATGTTTTGTGTCCGTGATCCTGACGGCCAGCTGACCATTCATGTGAAACCACCACTGGAAACGATAAGGACAGGCGACTTGCGGAGCGATCTACAGACCAACACCCAAATTATGATGAATGCGGTGGAAGAGATGGTCAGGGAATATCCAGATCAGTGGTTTTGGACTCTAAAACCGTGGAAGGTCGCCTACCCGCATCTCTATTGGGATTGGGAGGAGCGACGACGACAACGCAAAAAAAGAAAGAAACGACGCGCCGCATCGTCAAAGACAAACTCAGCCGTCACTCCCCGGTAGCGCGGGAACGTTCTGCTCTTTCCCGGGCCACGTCTTTTTGCAAAAATTCGCACTCCTCGCGCTCGAACTCCCAGCAGCATTTCGGCTTGATCTCATAAATGGCGCAGAAAAATTTGGCGGTAGAGAAGTATTCGAAGAGAAAAGGACAGAAACGCTGATACTCGCAGCCGTCACCCCGAAAATATACGTACCAGAGGCTAGGAAGTTTAGAACTTCCGCTGAAATCAGGAAACCCCCCTCGTATCTCACAGCACCCCCCACAGTATGCACACCAGATCATTTGAGGTAGAGGTTCCTGCGGATGGTCTAGCAGCCTCATGGTGGATATCTCACCATGATTGTTGAGATTTTTCAGGTCTTGCCGAATGGAGAGGAACATTTTCGCCCAGTTCAACAAATGCTCCGCCGAGATTCTTGCCAAGCTCTCCTCGGAAAAATCAGCAAAGCCGGGCTCTCTGCTGAACTCTTCAACGTTAAGTTTTTGCAGCTTGCTTAAAGGAAAATAGGGATCAGACAGCCCCTTTATAACCAACTCACGCTCTCGGGCTTGCTGATAACAGGATGTCAGCGAGTCAAGCGCTTCATGCCAACGACTCAGGATCTTCGGATCAGATTGCCCCAGGAGCTCCAGTTCTCGTTGTCGCCGATTGAGGTCACAAAAAGCGATGAATCGTCTGAGGAAAGAAGATGCGGATATTGCTCGAACTTTGATCATGGCGCGAATGGCTTTATCAGGAGAGACGGGCAGAATGGCCACGCTTCTGACTTGTGTCTTCTCAAGCTCAACACTCCGCGCTATGCGGTTCCGGAAAGTTCATGTCGTTGCAGAAACCGCTGCCAACGTTTGTCAGTCCAGTCTTGCAGATAATCTATTTGCTCAGGGGTGATGTGCTTAAAACGTCCCTGTAATTGCAGGTATTGGCTGACTGGCTTTTTCTTGCCGCTACGGGCCATGCTGCGGCTGCGTCCAGTTAGGCGCAAAACACCGTTTTCAATCTCGAGAAGGACCCACATGGCAGTGTCCACCGCCAATTTTCCCAGTTTGACCAAATCATCGGTGGGATACCCCCACCCAGGAGGGCAGGGAATGTTTATATGCATGAAGCGGGTGCCTTGGATGTTCTTGGCTTTCACAACCTTGTCATACAAATCCAGTGGATATGCTGGCGAGGCTGAAGCCATGTAGGGGATTCCGTGGGCTTCCATGATGGCCAGGATGTCCTTTTTGTGCTCGAACTTGGTTCCCGGAGTGGTGGTGGTGAATGCACCCATAGGTGTGGCGCTTGACCGCTGAGTGCCAGTGTTCATATAGCCTTCATTATCGTAACAGATGTAGAGAAAGTCGGTATTTCTTTCCGCAGCAGCGCTGAGAGCCTGAATACCGATGTCGAAAGTGCCGCCGTCGCCGGCTATTCCCACCACAGTGTAATCGGTCTTGCCCAACGCTTTCAGACCAGCGGCGATGCCGGTAGCCGAAGCCGCAGTAGTGGCGAAGGCGGTGTTGATGTTGGTAAGCCGGACTGAGGTGGACGGATAGAGTCCATGGAGTACGGTCAGACAGCAAGCCGGTATGGTCAGAATGGTTTTTTCACCCAAAGCCTTTAGAATGTGACGATAAGCCAGGGACAAACCGCATCCAGAACATGCCCTGGTTCCGGGCAGCATGTATTCTTCCTCTGGAAGTTGCATCACCTTGGTGGTCATGTTCTTATGCCTTCTAGCTTTTACAGTTTACTCATTATACTGTTCTAGGGGATGGCACTCTTATCTCCCCAAAGAAATCCGAAATTCGAATATCGAAATCCGAATGACTGAAACAAAAAGACATATTTTTTGACTAGTTACGTTTTGAACATTTGAGAATTAGGATTTTGGATTTGTTTCGTGCTTCGTGCTTCGGATTTAGAATTTAAAAGTGATAGTCCGGCTTTATCCCACTCCCTGCAGCGTCACTATATTCCTAACTCTCGAAGCCCGGTCGGACTAGACAGCTACTCCTATCCACTGAGGGGTGCGAACTTGACCTTTCTGCTCCACGGATTTTATGGTGGCAGCTTCCAGGTCAGCGGCGGCGACACTCTTGCCGCCCAGACCCACAATGTAATTCGTGATCGTGGGTCGCAGTCCGCCTTCGAAAAGAGCCGCCTTGGTCTCGGTGCAAGTGGCGCCTTCGTTGCCGTAACTAATATTCTTGTCAAAAATCACCACGTGTTTCGCATCTGACAGCGCTTGGCGAAGTGTCGCCGCCGGGAAAGGCCGGAAAATTCGCAGGGCCACCGCTCCAGCCTTCCAGCCCTTCTCCCTGAGCGCATCAACAGCAAGGGAAGCCTCGTTGGCGAGGGAACCCATGGTGAGCAGAATAGTATCTGCCCCTTCAGTCCGATACTCCCACAGTAAACATTCATAGCTTCGGCCGAAAACCTCCCCAAACTCGCGGCCCACGTTAAGGATAACATCCCCTGCGGACTCGAGGGTTTCTTGCAGACGCATGCGAAACCCCATGTAACTGGGACAGGACACACCCTGGGCATTAGCCCGCGGGTCCGCCAGCATCACGGGGTTGATATTTATGGGATCCGGCCCGTCCACCTGCAAGTGGGGCACGTATGGCGGCAGGAATGCATCCACTTGCTTCTGGTCCGGTATCTCCACCGGCATGACCGTGTGTGACAGCACGAACCCGTCGAAGCAGACCATCATGGGGACGTGGAGCTGCTCGCAGATCTTATATGCCATGATAATGCTGTCCATAATCTCTTGATTATCCCGGCAGTAGACCTGCATCCAGCCGGTGTCACGTTGGGAGATGGAGTCCTGCATGTCATTGAAAATTGTCCAAGGCGCGCCAAGTCCTCGGTTAGCAAGAGCCATGACAATTGGCAGCCTTGCCCCTGCGGCCCAATGCAGTTGCTCATGCATATAGGCCAGGCCATTCGCCGCCGTAGCAGTGAAGACTCGCGCTCCTACAGTTGAGGCGGAAATACACACGGTCAGAGCACTATGTTCGCTTTCAACCCGAATAAACTCTGCTTCCAATTCTCCTGACTCCACATACTTGATCAGGGTCTCTGGGATTTTTGACTGTGGGGTTATGGGGTAGGCAGCAATGACCTGTACCCGGCAAAGCTTGGCCCCCATTGCAGCTGTCTCATTACCATTGATAATTTGCACTTTGCTCATATCTGTTCCCCACCATGCTGGGCTTGGATGGCAATCGCCGCTATTTCAGTTGTCCTCCCCTACTCAACTTCTTCCTGGATGACACATTCACTGAGCACAAATTGTTCCTCGACCTCCATCCGGATTGCCTGGGTCGGGCACACCTGAGCGCAAACCCCGCAACCTTTACAATATTGAAGATCTATCTCAAGGGGTATTCCTCTCTTCACCGTGCCATCCGGACAATAGAGCCAGCACAAATAACAAGTGTCTTTCTGCTTTTTACAAGGAGTACATTTGCTTAGGTCAATTATCGGACGCTTGGCCCTCCACTCGCCTGTGTTGCCTGCCTCTCCTTTCGCCAGCGTGGCGCAAGCAGAAATGAACTGGTCCTTTTTAGAGGCCATAGAGGACTGCCCTACCTTACCTAACTTTTCCTAGTTACTTCGAGAGCTGTACGAGCTACAAGCTACCTCGAAAGAATTTTTGGTATTATAACACCAGCGGTCCACGAAAAGGATCGGGTCGGGGTAAATTCCACCACCATGACTAAAACTGCTCACCGCTATACTAGCCCGGATATTTCATGAATTGCTGTCGCGAGACCACGAAACTGGGAACCCGCTTGCGGGACTGAGCGGAGCGCAGCGAGAGCGAAGAGGATGGGCGTGCCACCGGGCAACCGTCCCGCGGTAC
>PPDG01000227.1 GCA_002899795.1 Desulfobacteraceae bacterium
ATTGAGAAAGTCGCCTTTCCCGAGCAGTGTAGCCCACCCCCACCCTATGGGGATGTTGGCCTCATGCACATACTGGCTCACCGGCATGGACCAGTATTGCGAAACCTCGTTGATCGGTATGTAACTTTCAAAAATTCCGCTTACGTAGACGCAGAAAGTGATAAACAGGATCGCTATGGCGCCCCAGCTGCCGTAGAAGAGCAAGTCGGCATAGGTTATCTGTTCGGGTGGAGCTTGCGGTGCCTTAGATGTCATTTTTTCACCTCATACTTTTCAAATGCCAAGGCCCTTCAATAAAGCCTTGATCCCGGCAAAAAGGAGCACAGTAATGACAATGTAGCGGATGACCTTCGGTTTCGCCACCGCCAAAATTCTCACTCCCACAAAAGATCCCAGCATGAGTCCTACGATGGAAGGCACCGCCATGAGGGGAATCACGCAGCCCTGATTGAGATAGATCCAGGCCGCCGAGGTGTCGGTGATGGAGAGCAAAAACTTGCTGGTTCCCACCGAAAGCTTCAAAGGTGCTCCCATGAGCAAATTGAGCACGGGAACATTGGCCCACCCCGCACCCAGGCCGAACATGCCGGCCATAAAGCCGATGACGATAAAAAGAAGCAAGCCTGGTAGGGTGCGGTGGGTTTTCCACTCGATGAGTTCTCCGGTGGATGGCTCCAGATAAGCACCGGCCATTTTCAAAGCTCCGCCTATACCGTCCTGCTTTTCCACCACCGGTCGCTCCACGTTCTTGGAAAAGGTGATCAAGAGCGCGATGAAAATGATTGTCGCCCCCAAGGCAATCTGGATGATGTTGGTGGGAAGAGCAAGACCCACGAGAGCACCGACAATGGCACAACTGGAGGCAATAAGGGCAACCGGCAGAGCGAGGCGGAGATTGGCAAAGTTTCTTTTGAGCAAACCCGGCCCTGCTGCCAGAGCCCCGGCCAGGGCCACCAAAAGGCCGGTCCCCCTGACAAAGTCAAGATGGAATGGAAAAAAGCCGCTCACCAGCGGCACATAGAGCACGCCGCCGCCCACGCCGGCCAACACCGCGATGATCCCCAGGACAAAGCAGAAGAAAAAGAGTATCAAAGGCCAGAACCACCAGGGACGTTGCGGACCCTCTATAGCCACCCCTTCTGCTGTTGCCCATGCGGGCGTCGATAGTGCATGGATTGCGACAAATATCGCACTTGCCGCCACTGATCTAAATGGGAATTTCAGCATAGCTATCCTCGCGCAAAAAGTTCCAGCACAGCTTTGTATGCCAGCAGAATGACCACCCACGGCACTACGTGCAATTTTTAACAATCAGTTTACTAATTAGCAAATTGTCGGCTGGAGTGTCAAGGAGAAAGTAGGACAAAAATGTTGCATTTTGCAATACTAGAATCATTTACCTAGTTCAAATCACGGCTGGATTTCGCCGGTGCAAGGGGGTACGGTATTGTTGCTAGAAACCCAGGTAGATAGTACATTTCATGATGAAAGCTTTTATCTGTAGAGCAGTACCGGTCGAGTGGTGCGCCGGATGATCTGCAGTGACCTATCACTCAGGATGTTAAAACGACCGGACTTGCCAAAACCCTGAGCTCCAAGCACCACGAGATCGTAGTTATTTAGCACTATTTCTCGAACCACTTCTTCAACCACGTTGCCTTCTATAAGCTTGGTTTGAGGTTGGTGTTCCAGCTTATTGAGGGCGGACTCCCCCTTTAGAACACAGGCGTCAGCGAACTCCTGGCTTTCTTGGCCGTCGGTATCGCGAACGTGCATCAGGGTGATCTCGGGCTTTTTCTTCAACAGCATGGGGCCGATGAAATTGAGAGCTTCTTGGTCGCAAGAGGAGCCGGAGTAGGCCACCAACACTCTATGTATGTTTCTCAGTTCTCTGACAATGAGCACGGGCCGGCTTGAGTGATGGATGACCTGGTTGTGCACCTGCCCGAGAAGCATCTCCCTGAGAGCTGAAGACCGATGGCAGCCGAGCACAATGAGGTCGACGTCTTTATCGCTGGCTTCACGGATAATCACCTCCGCCGGGTCGCCTACCAGAATTCTGGGCTCACAGGGGACCTTCCCCTCGAGGCACATCTCGCAGGCGTCAGCAATGGCTGCCTCGACCTCTTTGGCGTGCTCATCAATTTTCTTCTTGTGATCCTTTTTCAGAAATGGAATGTCGAAGTCTTCAAGAATGATGTTTCCCACATCCTTCTTTACGTGGATGGCGTCGACCTCGGCATCAAAGTGTTCCAGCAGGTGACAGGCGTACCGAAGCGCCAGACGTGACTCCAGGTCTCGGTCAACCGCGACAAGAACCTTCATTATATCCCCCTTAGGCTTGCTTTCTACCAAGTTCTCAAAGAAATCAGACAGCCGCATCTGGTAACAATAACCAGAACGTCATTCTCAGTATAATCGAAGAAACTGGAGAACCCCATTCTCCTTCCTCAAAAGTTATACATCAAATCTTCCTCTGTATATACATCAAATCTTCCTCTTTATTGGATCCCGTAAAAGAGGTAGATTACCGTGAGCATCACCGCGAGAAAGATGAAGGTCATCACAGCCCCGGCCTTGGCGTAGTCCACAGTGCGGTAGCCGCCTGGCCTCATGATCAGGGCGTTGACTTGGTGGGTGGGAAGAACAAAGGTGTTGGAAGCGGAAAGACCCACCACCAGCGCAGCCATCCTCGGATCGCCGCCTGCCATGAGCGCCATGTTCATACAGAGGGGGACCAGAAGCACGGTGGCACCCACATTGGAGATCACCAGGGTAAAGAAGGAGGTCATGACTCCCACCACCGCCAGGAGGACTATCGGTTGCACTTCCCCGATTATCTCCAGTATGGTCTTGGCTATATAGGCGGCTGTACCCGTTTGTTCGAAGGCAAATCCAAGGGGAATGAGCCCAGCCAGGAGAAAAACCGTCATCCAATCCACCGAATGGTAGGCCTCGTCCACGGTCAGCACCCCGGTGATGATCATGCCCAGTGCCCCTGACATCAAGGCCACAGAAAGTTGCATCTTGAAGAAAATGATCTGGGCCAAGGCTACCGCCAGCCACAACACCGCGAGCTTGGCCTTCTCCGGACGCAAAATCTCACCTTCCAGGGGTGAGGCAAAGGTAAGTGCCCTAGGCTGAGGCTGGTTTCGGAGGCGGTGAAACCTGTCCCAGGGACCCTGGAGCAATATGGCATCGCCCATGTTCAGACGTACGTGTTTGAGGCCGGAGTAGTAAACGCGCCCCCGGGTGTAGACGGCAATGGGATTCACCCGGTATTGCTCTTGAAACCCTGCTTCGCTCAAAGTTTTCCCTATGAGCTCTGATCGAGGTGAAACCACGGTTTCCACCAGACCGGCATTGGTACGCGCGAATTCATCAGCAAAATAATCCAAGCCATCCTTTATTTGCCAGCCCATAATCTCAGCCAGTCTTCTGACGTTGACTTCCCTGCCGATGATTACCAAATCATCACCCGGGCCTATTGAGTCAGTCCGCCGCGGCACCAGCCTCTTACTGCCTGTCGCAGAGTTACCCAGAGCAACCACGCTCACCAAGAAGTCCTGGCGAATGGCAAGTTCTTCCAGCGTTTTCCTGCCATCAAAGGTATCGGGCACGTGAAGCTCGAACGGATGATCCAGGGCAGGGTAATCAGTTATAAGCATGGCGGTGGTATCGAGATCGGCCTCGCCTTTCGCGGCTGGTAGAATGAACCTGCCCAGAATCATGAAATAGATAATGGCGCTGACGACCAGGCAAATGCCGATAGGTGTCTGGGTGAAGAGGCCGAAGGGCTCCAGCTTCTTTCCCCCAAGAACCATGAGGTCGTTGAGAAGGATCGTGGGGCTGGCTCCTACGAGGGTCATGGTGCCGCCGATGATGGCACAAAAACCCATGGGCATGAGCAGTCTGGAAATGGGAATGTCGAGCCGTTTGGAGATCCTTTGCGTGGCGGGAAGGAAAAGGGCCGCTGCGCCGATATTCTGCATCATGCTCGATATAACCGCCACGGTTCCGGAGATCAGGGCCATTATCCGTCTTTCACTGCGGCCGCCCAACTTAATGATGGGGCTGGCAACCTTGTTCATTACTCCGGTCTTGTCCAACCCTGCGCCAATGATGATCACTGCAATTATGGAGACCACTGCGTTACTGCTCAGCCCCAGAAAAGCCTGTTTGGGAGTTACAAGCCCGATGAGGGGCAGAAGCACCATCATCAAAATGCCCACCACGTCCACCCGAACCCACTCGAATACGAATAGAGTGATTACGAAAGCTAAGACAATTAGCGTCATTACCATGTCAGCGGTCATACTGGGTGCTCCTTTCTGTCTTGGCCAACTGTATGGCGTGATACATAAGTTGCTGGGCTGTACACGGTGAGGTGACTCTGCCCGGGGAGGCCGCGGGTTGCTCGTTGTTCAATAATTTTCGTCTGATTTATCCTGTGGCAAGATGAAACGACAGCTTCTCAGGACAAAGCGACCCGAACTAATTTAGCAGAAGGCTGGAGCAAGTGCAAGTTTTAACAAGCTCAAAATGTGCTATACTGCTGGCGCGGTGATATCCTGGTAGCCACCTTCAGGCGATGTGGGATCGATCTGGCAAGCATTGGAACGCAGGAATGGATTGTTGGCCTGCATTTTGAGGGAGTTGGCATGGCACTTTTTCGAAAATCCGAAGAGAAACAGCAGGGTGAGGAAATTGAGCTGCTGCGGCAGGAGGTCCTCAAGGCGCAGATGGGATCTTCGGCAGAAGACTACGCTCTGAAGGAGCTGGAAAAGCTGGAAAAGACCCCTGTAGAAGCGGCTGAATACGCCATCGGCGTCAACCACCTGGATTATCTGGTGACGCTCCCCTGGAGTGTGCATACCGAAGATAACCTTGATCTCGTGCACGCTGAGCGAATCCTAAGTCAGGAACACGCCGGCCTCCACCAGTTGAAAGAACGGATTTTGGAATATCTTGCGGTCCGGACTCTTAAGGTCAAACGGACTTATCGGCTTCTGGTGGTGGACGATGAGGAAATTGCCCGTTCCAATCTGGAACACATTCTCAAAAAAGAAGGCTACGATGTTTCCTTGGCAGAGGACGGTGCCGAAGCCCTAAAGCATATGGAGTCCACCCCGTTCGATCTCATTCTCACCGACCTGCTGATGATCAATGTTGGCGGCATGGAACTGCTTGAAAAGGCAAAGGATAGATTTCCAAACACCGAAGTAATCATTTTCACCGGCCACGCTACCCTGCCGTCAGCAGTTGAGGCAATGAAAAAGGGCGCCTACCATTATTTGGCCAAACCCTTTAATATTGATGAAATTCGTGCCAAGGTCGACGAGGCACTGGCCAGGAAGCAGTGGGAGCAAAGGCCCAAAGGGCCAGTGCTCTGTTTTGTTGGTCCACCGGGCACAGGGAAAACCTCATTAGGACAGGCAATAGCTGCTGCCCTCGACAAGAGATTCACCCGCTTATCGCTCGGAGGCATGAAAGATGAAGCTGAAATCAGGGGGCATCGGCGGAGCTATGCCGGCGCTATGCCCGGTCGAATCATCGATGCCATTCGGCGCGTCGGCTCCAAAAACCCAGTTTTCATGCTCGACGAAATCGACAAAATAGGCCAGGATTTCCGCGGCGACCCGGCCTCGGCCCTGCTAGAGGTTTTGGATCCTGAGCAAAACGAGCAGTTCTTGGATTACTATCTGGATGTACCCTTTGATCTCTCCAGCGTTATGTTCATAGCCACCGCCAACCTAGTAGACCCCATACCCCGACCGCTGTTGGACCGGATGGAGGTGCTCGCCCTTCCAGGCTATACCGATGAAGAGAAAATACGGATTGCCCAGGAGTTTCTGATCCCCAGGCAAACAGAAGCGGCAGGTCTTTCAGGCTCTCCACCAAAATTCACCGGAGAAGCGCTGCTGATGATCATCCGCTATCACACGCGGGAGGCCGGACTCAGGAACCTGGAGCGGGAAATCGGCTCCATCTGCCGCAAGATCGCCCGGGAGATTTTGCAACAGGGAAGAAAACCCAAGCCTGTTGTTATCACTCCCGAGGCAGTAGAAAATTATCTCGGGCCGCGGAAGTTCCACCACGAAGTCACCGAGGCCAAAGACCGGGTGGGCGTAGCCACAGGGTTGGTCTTGACTGAGACCGGCGGGGACATCATCTTCGTCGAGGCAACCAGGATGAGGGGGACGAAAGGGTTGATCCTGACCGGGTCCTTGGGGGAGGTTATGCAGGAGTCGGCCCAGGCCACTCTGAGCTATATCCGCAGTAATGCGAAGCTTTTCCATATCAGTGAAGATTTCTTCACTGATCACGATATTCACATTCATGTGCCTGCCGGCGCCATTTCCAAGGATGGGCCCTCGGCTGGGCTGACCATTGTTTTCGCCCTGATCTCGCTGCTCACGGGGAGGCCGGCCAAAAGGGATGTGGCCACGACCGGCGAACTCACCCTCAGCGGTAGAGTCCTGCCGGTGGGTGGAGTCAGGGGAAAGATACTGGCAGCGCGTCGGGCAGGAGTGAAGACCGCGATCTTTCCTGAAAAAAACCGGGTGGATCTGGAAGACTTGGATGATGAGATTCGAGGAGACTTGGAGGTGATATTCTGCCGCAGTGTTGAGGAGGTGATAGATCTGGTTTTAGGCTAACTCAATTGCTCAGGAATTCCATTTTCCGAGCTTTCTTTTTCCTTTTCATCCATCTACTTCCTTGTGGTCAAGAGGAAACTCTCCCTTTCACAAGGAGGCCTACTCAACACTCTCGTCCAATCCCCAGCGCTTGAGCTTGCGCCACAGAGAAACCCGATCGATACCCAGCAATTCAGCGGCCGCGCTCTTGTTGCCGTTGACATGTTTTAGGACCCAGAGGATATATTTTCGTTCATTTTCCTCCAGAGTGGGAAGACTACGACCGGGGTGGCGGTAGACTTTGAAGGAAAACTCTTCGAGTTCCCGCGGCAGGTGCTGGGGGAGAATCGTTTCTTGGTTGCACAGGGCCACCGCTCTTTCGACGAGATTTTCCAGTTCCCGAATGTTGCCCGGATATTCGTAGTTCAGCAGGATATCCATGGCCTTGTCAGAGATTCCTTCTATCACTTTATCTTGCGCTTCGGCGTACCGTTTGAGGAAGTGATGCGCCAGGAGCGGAACGTCATCCCTGCGTTCTGAAAGAGGTGGAAGGTGTAAACTTACGACGTTGAGGCGGTAGAAGAGATCCTTGCGGAACCTGCCCGTCTCAACCTCTTTGGTCAAGTCTTTGTTGGTGGCGGCGACGATACGTATGTCAACCTTGACGGGCTGAGTGCCGCCAACGCGAAGCAGCGATCTCTCCTCGATAACCCGGAGGAGTTTGACTTGCATGGATGGCGGCATGTCACCGATCTCATCGAGAAATACGGTGCCGCGGTTGGCCGTCTCGAGGAGGCCTATTTTGGTGGAACTGGCACCGGTGAAGGCATCTTTCTCGTGGCCGAAGAGTTCATTGGCGAGCAACTCCTCTGTAAAAGCCCCACAGTTGAAGGCGAGGAACCGTTCTTTGGTGCGGTTGCTCTGGTGGTGAATTGCCCGGGCGACCAATTCCTTGCCGGTTCCTGTCTCTCCGAAGATGAGGACACTACAGTCGGCGGGAGCAATCTGGGCCATCATTTCGGTGAGTTCCTGCATCTTCCGGCTCTTACCGATGACAAACGGCGCACCTATCCGCGCTTTGTAATCTCGCTTGAGGTTGCGAAGTTCATCCTTGAGCGATTTTTTTTCCAGCGCTCTCTTCAGGATCAGTCTTGCTTCTTCGATTTTGTAAGGCTTGGAAATGTAGTGATAAGCCCCTTTCTGCATTGCTTCGATGGCGGTTTCGATGGTGGCGTAGGCGGTAATCATAATCACTTCAGTGTCTGGATATTGCTCCTTGGTTCTGGCCAACACCTCCATGCCGTCCACCTGCTTCATTTTCAAATCGGTGAGGACCAGGTCAAAATCTGTGGTTGCCAGTTTTTTCAGCGCTTGGATACCGCTGTCCACCGAAACCACATCATACCCCTCCTTCATCAGGATGTGTTTCAGATTCTCCCTGGCAATCTGTTCGTCATCAACGACGAGAATTTTAGCCTTTTTCATGAAGCTGATTCTCCGGAGTTGGTTGGCCTGTGAGTGGTAGTCTGATGGTGAAGACGGTGCCCTCTGCCGGCGAACTCTCTACGATTAAAGCGCCTCCATGCCGTTCGACTATGCCGTGGGCCACAGAAAGACCAAGCCCGGTTCCATATCCCACTTCTTTGGTGGTGAAAAAGGGATCGAAGATGTAAGGCAGATCGGATGGAAGTATTCCACCGCCGCTATCCTGAATGTTGATCTCAACATTGTGGAGCCCTTTCCTCGCAGTAACATTGATTTGCCCCTTGCCATCTGGCATGGCCTGGGCAGCGTTCAGGAAAAGATTGATAAGTACTTCCTGAAGTTTCTGCTTATCCACGTAGATGTCCAGATCTTCCGGAATTTCGCTGGCAATCTCCACCCCCGCGGGGAGCTGACTGGATACCAGCCGGGTGGTGCGGATAACCAGGTTTTCCAGGTTGACCCAGGAGAGTTGAAAATCGCGCTCGCGAGAGAATTCCAGCAAGCCCATGACTATATCCCGGGCCCTGTCCACTTCCTGATCAATATTACTCAAAAGTCTTTCTACATGGTGGTCACTATCATGGATTTCCTCCATGAGGATCTGGCAAGAAGTTGAGATGTTGTTGAGTGGGTTGTTGAGCTGGTGAGCGATTCCCGAGGTGAGAATCCCGAGAGATGATAATTTTTGCGCCTGCACCAGCTGGTCCTGGCGCTTTTCGAGCTCCCTGACCATCTTGTTAAAGGCTTCTACAACCGACTGGGTCTCGTCTCTGGTGGCAAGTACCGGCAGAGGGGTGAAATCTCCCCGGGCAATGCGCTGGGTGGTCTTCTCAATGATACTGAGCGGTCCTACAATCTTGCGGGTGACTATGACGGTGAGAAACAACCCCAACAAGAGAAGGACCAGCAATATATAACCAAGATTGGTTATAAGGGACTGCAAAATTTGTTTAATGTGGGAGTACTCGAAATCCGCCAAGCTAAGGGAGAGATCGACAAGATCCTTTCCAGTTTTTCTCAGTTCCAGCTCGATTTCATCCCTTTGCCGCCGACTGGAATTCTGGCTTTCTGCTACTGCCACCAGCTCCTTCAATAGCTCACCATAGCTCTCCATTTTTTGCTGGAGTTTTTCCAACTGCACGGCACCTTGCAGTCCCTTGACATCAATCTCGACTTTAGCAGAAGTCTTCTTGCCTAGGTTCAGATAAGCAAAGGCTGCTTGCTGATCCTCACTGAGTCCATAAAGCAAGAAATTCTTCTCATATCGCCTTACTTCAAGAAGGCTGTCGTGGAGGCTGTAGGCACTTATTACAAATCGGAGTTTGAGATCTA
>PPDG01000444.1 GCA_002899795.1 Desulfobacteraceae bacterium
GAAATAGTTCTCAAGGTTGATGACAATGTTTCCACCGACACCATCATGCCAGCAGGCAATAAGGTTCTACCACTGCGGTCCAATATTGAGGCCATAAGCGAATTCGTCTACTATCAGATCTCTCCTAATTTTCATAGTGAGGCAAAAGAGAAGGGTGAGGTCGTGATTGTCGGCGGCGAAAACTACGGCCAGGGGTCCAGTCGGGAGCATGCCGCTTTAGCGCCGCGATACCTTGGGGTCAGAGCCAAAGTCACCAAGAGTTTTGCTCGAATACACAAGGCCAATTTATGTAATTTCGGCATACTGCCGCTCACATTTAAGGATCCCCAAGACTACCAGAAGTTGAGCACAGGGACTCAGGTGGTCTTCAGGGATATAAGAAACAGGATTCAGCGAGGGGACACGGAAATCCCTGTGGAAGTCAACGGCCAGACGCTAATTACCCTGCTGGATGTCTCTCAGCGCCAGCGCCAGGCACTGCTGGCTGGCGGCACCCTCAATGTTGTAAAGCGAGAACTAGAGGCGAGCAACGGACAGTAGGCAGCTGGCAGCGGGCAGTGGGTGGATTTTAGATTTTAGATTGGTGATTGCAGATTGGAGACAGGCAAAACCGACCAAACTGGCCAAACCGGCTAAACTAATCGTGAGATTCCCCTGTGGGAGCGGCTTTCCAGCCGCGACATCACTACGTAGTGCCTGAAGGTTAGTTCATGAAAAACAGTATACGCATAGGATTAAGTACGTGTCTGTTAGGTGAAAATGTCCGCTTTGACGGTGGGCACAAGCGGGATCGGTTCGTTACCGATACCCTCGGTCAATTTCTGGAGTTTGTACCGGTTTGTCCGGAGATGGAGTGTGGGCTCGGAGTGCCCCGGGAGTCCATGCGCCTAGAGGGAAAGCCGGAATCACCAAGACTGGTGACCAATCGAACCAAGATCGACCACACCGAGCGGATGATCACCTGGGCCCGAAAAAGGGTGAAGGAACTGGAGAAGGAGGATCTGTGTGGCTTTATCTTCAAGAGCCGTTCCCCCAGTTCAGGCATGGAGAGGGTCCGGGTTTACAACGAAAAGGGAGTCCCGGAAAACAAGGGCGTGGGCATGTTCGCCCGCATTTTCATGGAGCATTTCCCCTTGCTTCCAGTTGAAGAGGATGGGCGACTGCACGACATTAAGCTGCGGGAGAACTTCATCGAGCGTATCTTTGCACTAAAGCGCTGGCGGGACCTTTTGGATGAAAAGAGGAGCCGGGGGAAGCTGGTTGCCTTCCACACGCAGCATAAGTTGCTCATTCTATCTCACAGCCAGAAGCATTCCCGCATCCTGGGAAAAGTGGTGGCGGCAGCCAAGAGCATCTCTCCTCAGCAGCTATACCCGCAATATCAGGCTTTGTTAATGGAGGCCTTGCAGCTAAAAACCACTGTCAAAAAAAATATTAACGTGCTCGAGCACATGATGGGCTATTTCAAAAAGCAGCTCTCCGCTGATGAAAAGCAAGAACTGCTGGAGACATTCAATCAATATAGGGAAGGCTATATCCCCCTTATCGTGCCCCTTACTCTGATCAAACACTATGTGCGCAAATACGATCAGCCCTACCTGAAACAGCAGGTCTATCTGAACCCACACCCGGTGGAGCTCAAGCTCAGAAATCATGCCTGAGATAGGGGAGGATGGGGGATTTTAGATTGTAGATTGCAGATTGAGGAGAGGCGCAGGGCACAAGGCGCAGGGCGTCATATGGCTGCGCCGTCATTAGGTCAAGACGCTTCGCTGTCATTTGTTGTAAATGGTATAGTGCATGGAGCATAGGGAAAGACAGCGGGCAGCGGGCAGAAATTAGAGGTCAGAGATCAGACGTCAGAGGTCAGGGGTAAAGCTGATCTCTGATCTCCGACTTCTGACCTCTGCGACAGACGACTTCTACGGTTTCAACGGTTTGCCACCTGAATGCAAGCTAGATCGAAAGCTCCAAGGATGGAACCTGATGTTTTCTTGGTTAGAAACCTACAAACCTGTGGCATCGAGCCGAATGCAGCTTTGGCTGGCCGGTACCATGTGGAGTTGTGTTGGTACTGGACTGTTTTCTGTCGGCACCTACTGGTTGCTTAAGAATGGAGAAGCAAAAGGTTTTATTCTACTGGTTATTGCCGCAGGTTTGGGGCTTGGAAAAGCCTTGTTGATTCTGGACCGGACAGCACTCCGCAATATCACCCGGGTCAAATCGCGTGGAGAAGATCGATGCTTTGGAGGATTTCTCTCGCCGAGAGTCTGGATCTTAGTAATAGGAATGATGCTTCTGGGCCGAGTACTCAGGACAAGCGGCCTGCCGAAACCGATCCTCGGACTGATCTATGGAGCCGTGGGTATTGGCCTTTTGTTCTCTAGTCGACTTATCTGGAGGGCGTGGAAAGACCAACGTGAAGCGAAGGTATCCGCAGTGGAGAATCCTGATGGCAAATAACCTAGCCCGGATGTTTCATGAATCTCCTGCTGCGACCGCGGATATGACTGTCCTTCGGCGCGTCCTCGGGTGTCGGACCTTGCGGCGTACTGTTCAAGTACGCCTCAGATCCAACCCCCTGCGGTTGCACGGTGGCACATCCTTCTCCACGGTCTCGCGACGGCAATTAATGAAACATCCGGGCTGGCCCTCCTCCCGTGCCATTAGTTTTCGACCTGCCCCACTTGCTTGAGGCCAATTGGTGCTTATCTTAAATGGAAATTGCTGAAATAAACAATGCATGGAGTTCCATTTAAGTGGAAGGAAGGAGTTAGATATGAAAGACAAACGTAATTTCCACCTTGAGGTGCAGGAACATATTGACTGTTTTGCAAACACAGATCCGCTTAAGGAAATGTCCGAAATTAACGGAGATACGGACAAAGATCAGGCTGCCTTGAAGTGGATGGCCCTGACGGTATTGCATGGCATTAATTACAACGCCAAAAAGATTTCCCTCAGGACTACAGCAGACGGTACTACAACTGTGCATGCCAAGTATCGTAAGGCGGATTTACCATCGCCTGGTGGGGACATAGGCCGCAACGTAATTGAAGCCGTACGTCAGATCACCCATTTTGAGGGTGACAAAGGGAAGGGTCCTTTGGCCCTTGGCGTTCGCAATGATAGTCTCGAAATTGGTGTAAGCGTTAAACGCGACGAGCACGGGGAGACGGTTACTTTTAAATTTCCCAAAGACCGCTGATCAATAGAGTCAGTTGTCCGTAGTCAGTTGTCAGTTGCAAAAAGCAGCATGGCACACGCAGCCTGGAGCAAATGAAAGAGGTGTTTGCGGCATGATCCATGTTCTATGCTCTTCCTCATGAGCCCTTGATGCAACGGACAACTGACTGAGTTTGAAAGGAGACAGGATGAGTAGCAAGACGGAGGAGCGGATTAAGGCGCTGGAGGTAGCTCTCAACAACGAGTCGAGGGAGAGGGATTTCTACCTGAGGCATGCCGAGAGAACGAACAACTCTTTCGGAAAAATGATGTTCCAGTCCATTGCCAATGATGAAAATGAGCATTACCAACGAATACTAGAACTTCACCAAAAATTGGAAGAAGAAGGAAAATGGCCGGAGACCATACCCATCAAGGTCAAGGGCACCGATATGAAATCCATTTTGAAAAAAGTGGTGGAATCTGTTGACACTTCTGCTAAAGCTGACACGGATGACATGGAGGCGGTCAAGATAGCCATTGATTTTGAAACCCGGGGGGAGAAGTTTTACCGTGATCTGCGCGACAGCGTTGACAACTCTGTAGAAAAAGAGTTCTATGGCGTACTTGCTTCTATGGAGAGGGAGCACCGCCTCTCACTGGAGGATACCCTGGACTATTTTGAGGATCCAGAGGGCTGGTATCGGATGAAGGAAGGGCGTCATCTGGATGGGGGGTAAGACGGGATCGGAGTTGCACACGTCTTTCACCCTGTGAACTTCAAAGCTGCCGAAAGCCATCCACAAAAGATTGAGGGTGGCTTTTTTTTCTTAACCCGGATATTTCATGAATCACTTGCTGCGACCACGGATATGGCCGCCCTCCCTGGCGTCCTCGGGTGTCGGCCCCTGCGACGTACCGTTCAGGTACGCCTCGGAACCAACCCCCTGCGGTTGCCCGGTGGCACACCCATCTTCGTGGTCTCGCGACAGCAATTCATAAAATATCCGGGTTAACATTCATCTCTGAGCTCATAGGTGCCCTGCGGCGCCCCATTATGTTGCTGTTTGAAGAGATCGTGTTGGTTATGGATTTCAACTGCCAAAGATGTGGTAGATGCTGTAAGGAGATAGGGATTCCCTGGGCGGAATTGGATCCTCGTCTTGTTTCCGATTATCTAAATATTGACCTCCATGACTTTCTGGATTGCTACGGTTTTATCGTTAATGAATACTCTGGCGAAATTGAACATGCAGAACCTGGCGTCACGCCCTGCCCGTTTCTTAAATGGGATATGGAAAAAGCTGTTTGTAAGATTTACCCTGTAAGACCTTGGATTTGTAAGGGCTATCCAGGTCCTGGGACTAGATGTAGAAAAGAGCAGAAGGGATTTTGACTAGCCCGTGTTCAATCGTCTGGTGTAACCTTCCAGGATCTTCCTCGCTTCAGCTTGGCCCGGTGCTTTTTCTCGTCAACGCGCTTTTGTCTTGCTGCCAGCGATATTTTCGTTGGTCTCCGTTTGGACTCTTGTTTGAGAGCTTGCTGCAGCAATTCGATGAAGCGTTCCAGAGCCACCTCTTTGTTGGCTGCCTGGCTGCGAGTTTTTTGGGAGATGACCCGAAGAATTCCCTTTTTGCTGATACGGGTTGCTAACCCGTCAAGAACAAGTTGTTTCTGTTCTGAAGTAAGACTTGGAGAATTGATAACGTCAAACCCGAGTGTCACCCGAGTACTGGCCTTGTTAACGTGCTGACCCCCGGGGCCCCTACTACGGGAAGCGGTAAATTTCAGCTCATCTTTGGGAATCGAGAGTTGATCAGTTATCCGAATCATAGACACAATATAACACATCCAAACCTATTCGGGAGGGCTGCTCTGAGCCGTCCGGGCGCGGATCAGTTCGGGGGTCAATTCGTCCTGCTCGCTTTGTAACTGCAAAAGCACGATGGCAGCGATTACCAGTACCCCGCCGAAAATTTGCAGGGGCTCGAGGATCTCGCCTAGAAAGAGATAGGCGATGAACCCTGCCGATATCGGCTCTAGGGTGGCCGTTATTGAGGCACGGGTTGAGCGGATGTAATTAATGCCAACGAAATAGAGGCCAAAAGGGATGGCGGTACCCATGAATGCTATATATAGGAGCCCAAGCCATTGCGGCAAGGTGAATCCAGCCCACAGGTAGTGGAAAGGAGGATAGAAAATATACCAAGGGATTGCGGAGAACAGGAGGGCATAGAATAGCACGGTCCAGGGAGAATAGCGGTGCATGGCCCGTTCTCCCAGTAAAGCATATGCCGCATAGCAAACTGCCGATGCCAGTCCCCACAGTATTCCCGCCCGGTTCAGTTGCAACAGCTGGAGGTTGTATGCTCCCACCACCAAGTAACAGCCAGCAAATGATAGAAGCAGGGAGAGTAACTTAGATACGGTAAGCCGCTCCCTCCAGAAACAGATGGAATAGCAAGCAACCATGATTGGGGCCAGATATTGAAGGAGTATGGCCGCCGCCACTTGGATTTTGCTGATGGCAGTGAAGTAGGTTAGTTGAACCAGGGCCATGACGACGCAGCCCAGGAATATGAAGAACCCTAAGTCTTTGGGTTGAATTCGAAAAAGATGTCTGGAACGGATCCCAAAGAAGACGGCGAGCAACAGCGAGCCAAAGGTCGCCCGAACCTGGACTACATCCAAAGGAGTAATTCCACCAGCAAAAAGCCCCTTACCAATTGTCCCCGATACAGCCCACAAGATGGCTGCGGCTATTACACAAAGATAGCCTTTTGTGGCACCAGCGGCTACAGAACTTTTTGAAGTCAAACTGGGCGTTCTTATGGAAGCTTCGTCAGGGTTTCGCTTCATACGATCATTTAGTAGTTTCAAAACCCACCCCGCTGTCGGGGGGGATTGTTTACTCGTAGGTTCGACTGATTCGCTTCAACAGTGGTTTCATATCGTACATAAAGGATTGTTGCCCTAATCTTTCCAGTTTGTCCAGCCACTTTTGCCGATAAGCCATCTGCCCCCTTCTGAATAGTTCTGATGTCTGCTGCCAGCTAGAATGCTCCGTCTGTGTTTTTATGGCGTCCAACTCAAAGAGAATGGGAAATAATCCCCGGAGTCTGACCTTGCTGTTCTCACTGGTGTCCACATCATCGAGGTAATTTAGTGCGCCTGTGGCCCAAAATTTCGCGTGGGCGGCCTCGTGCTGAACGACACTTTGAAAGTCGGCGTAATTGAAAGCGGGGTGGAACATCTTCGGTCCAAAGGTCATACGGGAAGGGTAATCCCGTCCCATGGCAAGAGTATGACTTGTGGGTCGATAGTTTCCGTTCTTGGTTCTTACCAGTGGGTTGGAAACAGCTAGCATTTTCACTTCCTCAGAGTACAGAACCTGCAATACATGTTCTGGTAGCCCCTCCTGCTGTACATAGGATCTCACGAAGTAAGTTCGCAGCTTTGAATCGGTTTGGGCCTGCAAGAAAAGCACGTCCATATCATCTGTTTGACCCTGACCAGTCCCCATGAAAGCAGGCCCGAGAAGAATAAACACGGCAGTAACGAGAAGCTTATAGAATTTGATGTTCAAATGATAACTTTGCATCATGCGGACCTAATGATCCAAGAAACATTGAGTTTAGTTTATAGAATACGGCCGATCTCCTCTGCAATTTCCATTCTCAACTAAAGCTAAGTAATGCTCTTTCCACTTGCAAGGATGGGGGTAGGTCAGAGGGCATCCTTCGACCCATTCGACAGGCTCCCCGGGACTATGCCCGGGACAGGCAGGACAGGTAGGGGATGGGGTTAAATATTTGATATACTTGGATTAAGCCATTCAGGCTATTTAAGCTGTTTAAGCTACTTCAACGATTTGCACGACTAGCTAGGCCGAGTCAAACTGTAACTGATGCAGCCTGTAATAGAAGTCACGCCGGGACAGAAGATCCTCTTGAGTCCCATGCTCTACAATTCGGCCGTTATGTAAAACCAATATGCGGTCAGCCTGACGTATGGTGGAGAGCCGATGGGCAATAACCAGGGTGGTTCTTCCTTGGAATAACCGTTCCAGGGCCTGCTGAATCAGGTGTTCCGTCTCGCTGTCTATATTGGCCGTGGCCTCATCGAGGATTAATACTTTCGGGTCATAGGACATGGCGCGGGCAATGGCAAGGAGTTGGCGCTGCCCCGTGGACAAGGTAACACCGCCCTCGTACACCTCCGCGTCCAGTTGGCCAGGGAGCCGGGAAACCAGATCTTCCAGGTGCGCCAACCTTGTAATCCGCATTAGCTCTTCTGAAGATAAGTTGCGATCCAGTGCGATATTTTCCCTGAGTCTTCCGGCAAAAAGAAATACATCCTGCATGATGAGCCCCACCTGCGACCTTAACCAGGACAGATCCATTCCACCGATGTCTCTACCGTCCAGGCGAATCGTTCCCTTCTGGGGTTCATGGAATCTTTCCAAAAGATGCATCAGGGTGGTTTTTCCTGCACCGGTGACACCTACAATCGCCAAAGTTTCCCCAGCCCTTACTCGAAAGGAGATGTTTTTAAGCACCGGCTCCTCCTGGCGATAGCCGAAAGTCACCTGCTGAAACTCAATTTCCCCCTTTACAGCAGGCGGGTTAGCTTCCGTGGAATCGTATCTTTCCTGCTCCTTGTCGTCCAGGAGGAGGAAAATTCGCTCTGCTGAAGCCATGGCAGATTGCATGATGCTGTATTTTTGCGACACGTCTCGGATGGGTCCAAAAAACATGCGAAGGTAAGAGATGAAGACCACGAGAGCTCCAAGGCTCAGCGTGTCTGCCAAAACCTGCCTCCCTCCATACCAGAGGAGAAGTGCGATTGCGGTGGTGGCCAGCAATTCGATACAAGGGAAGAAAATAGCCTGGAGCATTATCTGTCTTAAAGTGGCGCGGTAGTAATCGTGGTTGAGGTTTTCAAAACGGCGCAATGTTGTTTTTTCTTGGCGGAAAATCTTGATTACCCTGATACCGGAAAGGTATTCGTTGAGAATTACATTGATCTTAGCCAGTTTGGCTCTAATGTCGCGGTAGGCGGAGCGAACCTGCACCCCAAAAATACGAAAGAGCACAACAATGAGCGGGATAACAGACAGGGTAACCAGAGTGAGATCCCACCGCAGGTGAAAAAGAATGACGAGAATACCGCACAGCAGGACCACGTCTTTTAGAAGGGTCATTACCACCGAGCCGAACATCTCATCCAGATTCTGGATGTCATTGGTTAGACGGGTAACCAGCCTACCAACAGGATTACGGTTGAAAAATGACAGGCACATCTTTTGGAGGTGGCCAAAGAGCTGCATGCGCAGGTCGTGCATCATGTGTTGTCCAGCGTACACCATGAGCAGGTTTTGGCCAAAGGTGCAGATTCCGCTCAACAGGAGCAGTGCCACAAAGACCAGGCCCAAGCGGTACAGTCCTGAAATGTCGTGCTTACGTAAGACCAAGATGTCCTCAGCGGATAAATTGGCCAAATTTCGGTAGTCAATATATGCAATTCCATCCGCAACATGAAAAAGGGTAGGGTGGGCCAGCACCACTCGTCTTTGGACATCGGCCCCGATTGGGGCGAAATAAAAACGGTGAGGCGGAATAGAGCCCTGTGCTTGAAGTTGGTGCAGCAGCCGAGGGTCCATCTTGCGTAGGATTTCATTTGCGATAAAAAATTGTCCTTTTTCCGGGCCCGGGCGTAGTTGGCCAGTGACTTTGTCGAGAAAACGTTCGAGTGCAGGCGGCGGAGCCTCCGGTATTTGAATCTGGCGGGCGGACCGGACGATATATCTATCTATGCCCACTTTGAGCAGATAGGGTAGGGCGAGGTCGAAGACAGTAAGCAGCAGTATAAGCATGGCACTGAAGCCGATTACCTTTAGATATGGCCGAGCGTAGCCGGCCAGACGACGCCAGAGGGGCCAGTCGTATGGCTTGCCCAGCTTGTCTTCCTCAAAATAGCCGTAATTACCATGCATAAGAGAAAATGCCTAAAGTAAGCAAGAATGTCTAAAGTGATCTAAAATGAGCTAAAATGCCTAAAATGGTTCATTTGTCATTTGGTCGTTCAGATAGTTCAAATCGCTAGAGTAGTGATGTCGCGGCTGGAAAGCCGCTCCCACAGAAAAATTCCTTTCTTCTTTCCTCTGACTTCTGGCTTCTACTCTATGCTCCACGCCTTCCTAAATCTGCAATCCGAAATCTGCAATCTAAAATCGCCATCTGGCACGTCCCTTGCTATCATTTCAAGAC
>PPDG01000350.1 GCA_002899795.1 Desulfobacteraceae bacterium
AATTAACTAATTATCTAATTCCCGAATTCTCTAATTTCCTAATCAACTAATTAACATGAAGAGACAATGACTGAACCGTTTCGTGCAGAGCAGCGAGTTCTTTACGGCGACACGGACTCCATGGGAGTAGCCTATTACGCCAATTATTTGAGATGGTTTGAGATCGGCCGCACAGAGCTTTTCCGGAGGGTGGGAAGCACGTATCGACTATTGGAAGAGCAGGGTTGTTTCCTGCCTGTTTATGAGGCCTATTGTCGTTACCACAATCCTGCCCGCTATGACGATATCATTCGTATCGAAACCACCTTTTCCTTTGCCGGAAAAGCAAGACTGCGTTTCGACTATGTGCTCCTGCACAAAGACAACGGGACGGTCCTGGCTGAAGGATACACCGTGCATGTCTGTACTGACAAGGATGGCAGAGTACTCAAACCCCCAGTTGAGCTAAAGCAACTTCTTAAGGAAATGGAAGAA
This sequence comes from Desulfobacteraceae bacterium, assembly GCA_002899795.1. Lineage (GTDB taxonomy): Bacteria > Desulfobacterota > Syntrophobacteria > BM002 > BM002 > BM002. Next base: position 475 of record PPDG01000350.1, read on the forward strand.
ATGGCAAGAAGCGAGGGTAGTAAGAAGTAGGTAGAGGTTTCTGAGAACAATGAAGCGAAGTGAGTCGGCGACATGTTGATCATTCCAGCCATTGATTTGAAAGAAGGGAAATGTGTGCGGTTGGAGCGGGGAGAAATGTCATCCGCTACCATTTATTCCGAGGACCCTGCAGCTACAGCCCAACGGTGGGAGGCTGAAGGGGCTCAATTGCTGCACGTGGTAGATTTGGACGGCGCCTTCGCCAAGGAACCCAAGAACCGTGAGGCCATCGCCGCCATCGTTCGATCGGTAGACGTTCCAGTTCAATTAGGCGGAGGGGTACGCACGGTCGAGACTCTATCCGCCTATTTGGAACTTGGGGTTGAGCGCGTGGTGATTGGCACTGCCGCCCACAGTAATCCGGAATTGTTGGTGCAGGCCTGTGAGCGATTTCCAGGGAAGGTGGTCCTCGGGATAGACAGCCGCAAGGGCAAGGTTGCCGTTGAGGGCTGGAGCAAAACCACTGAGGTGGGTTCAGGGGAACTTGCGGCCAGATTTGAAAATCTGGCCCTGGCAGCTATCGTCTACACTGATATCTCGAGGGACGGCATGCAGACCGGTCCAAACGTCGAAGCAACCCGGGATTTGGCCCGGTCAGTGAGTATTCCTGTAATTGCCTCAGGAGGTGTGGGCAGCCTCGAGCACATCAGGGCACTGCTGCCGCTTGAACGAGACGGGGTGGTGGGGGTGATTGCCGGCCGGGCTTTGTATGCCGGGAGCGTGGATTTGGGCGAAGCCATCGCCTTGGCAAAAGGCATAGCGCATAGCGCATAGCGCAAAGAGCAAAGCGCATAGCGTGACTGGTAATAGGTTGACCATAGCAGATGTAACGCTTTGCGCCATGCGCTCTGCGTTACTCTCACTTTTACGTTGACAATTTATTAAGAAAAGCTAAAATTGTAAGTTTAAGTGCTCATTTACACAGCCATAGATGGCTAGACTTTTTGAAGGGGGGGGATGGCTTGATGCCATTTTGGTCTGTCTGCAGAAGGGTTTCAGCCGACAGGACGCCCACTCATACCCAGGTGAAGGGAGGGTGGGACAATGCCGAATGTAGTGGTCAATTCGAGAGAATCGTTTGAAGCTGCTCTCAGACGTTTTAATAAAGAATGTCAAAAGGAGGGCATCCTTTCCGAGGTCCGCAAGAGAAAGCATTACGAGAAACCCAGTGTTAGGAAGAAAAGGAAAGCACTGGCTGCTAAGAGGCGGGCGCTGAAGCGGATGCGCAAGGTGGGACAAAGATGATGAGTCTCCAGGAGCAAATTAGTGCAGCTTTAAAGGATGCCATGCGGGCGAGGGATGAGGTCAAAATGTCCACCCTGCGCCTTGTGCTTACTGCCATCAAGAAACGGGAAAAAGAGGCTCGCAGCCTCCTTGAGGATCAAGAGGTGATCTCGGTTATCACCACCCAGATCAAACAGAGGCGAGAATCCATAGAGCAGTATCGCCAGGCCGGCAGGGAAGATTTAGCCCAAACGGAAGAGAGCGAACTTCAGATATTGCAGGGTTATATGCCGGAGCAGGTCTCCGAAGAAGAAATATCAAACACACTTGACGAGATTATCGCCGAGGTAGGTGCTGCCAGCATGAAGGACATGGGTACAGTAATGAAGGCAGCCATGGCCAAGCTGGCGGGCAAGGCAGAGGGCGGGGCGATAAATGCAATGGTCAAGGAAAAACTTTCGAGCTGACTCCGGTTTTTTGGGCTAAAATTGGAGAGCGGCGGCTTGCCGGGCGTACTTTTACACCTTGCCAGTGGTGTGAGAGTAGAAGTCGTTGCAGTGCCAGCAGCGGTGGTGAGCAGCCCCTTCGGGCGCCAAAGTCCTCATATCCAACTGCACCTCCTTCTCGTCTAGCGGCACGACCTGTCCAGGAGGCAGGCTTGCGAGTATTCTTCGATTTCTCAGCAAGAACCATTTCTCACTTTGCTTTTCCTTCAAAGGTGAGAGAACCCGGCCTTCGGTCTCTCCCCGGCATGGAGTGATATGGATCACCAGTCTCTTCGTGTCCTTGAATTTCCGCATGTTCAGAGCTTTCTGTACTCACTCGCCTTCACTGACCCGGGACGGCAAGCAACGACACAGGTCCATCCGAGCGCGGACCGAGAGCAAATCCAAGTTTGGCTTGATCAGGTAACTGAACTCAAGGAATACCTGCAAATAGGCAATCCACTCCCTCTTGGTGGTATCCATGAGCTGGAGCCGATTATCGATAGACTCAGGAGCACCGGGGAAGTTTTGTCGCCGGCCGAACTTCTTGATGTAGCAGAGACCGCAAAGGCGGCTCGCACCCTCCAGCAGTTGGTGAGCAGTTGCGAACCACGGTACAGCAGGCTGGCCGAATTGTTGGACAATCTGCAGCCAATTCCGGAGTTGGAAAAGAAGATCGGCCGCGCCATTGCCCAGCGGGGTCATATAAAAGATGGAGCAAGTCCGGAGCTTTCGCGAGTTAGAAAAGAAATTGGTGAGCTGCGCAAAAGGCTCCATGCGGAACTCACTGAAGTTCTTGAGAGGCAGGCTTCCCAGAAAACGCTTCGGGAGAAGCTCATCACCGTCCGTAACGACAGGTTGGTAATCCCTCTTCGAAGCGACGCCAAGGGGGCGCTGGAAGGCATAGTTCACGATACTTCGCACAGTGGTGCCACCTGTTTCGTGGAACCACTGTCTGTTGTTCCTCTCAACAACCGGCTGAGACAGGGCCGTAGTCGAGAAAGAGAAGAAGAGGCTCGCATTCTCCGGGAATTAACCGATGCGGTGATAACTGCAGCGGAGGTGCTCCTTCATAACGAGAGCTGGCTGGGGGTTATTGACTGCGTGCACGCCAAGGTCCGATTGAGTTCTCTCCTCCTTGCCCGTGCACCCAAGTTGAATGACGGCCCAAGGATGCGGTTGCAGCAGGCTTCCCACCCTATTCTAGCATTACAGGAACGGGCGCAGAAGACGTCTACTCTACCGGTCGAACTGGCTGAGATGGTGTTGGGGGCTGAACTTACAGAAACTCGAAAATCTGATCACATCGAAGTTGTGCCCATTGATCTGCATCTCGATGAAAAGCAGAAGACCTTGGTCATCAGCGGTGCCAACACCGGTGGTAAGACGGTATCTCTCAAGACTTTGGGTCTTCTCGGAGCCATGGTCCAGGCTGGGCTGCACGTCCCGGTTGCTGATGGCAGTGAATGGCCGGTGCTCACGGGCATATTTGCCGAAATAGGTGACGAACAGGACGTGAGGGCTCACCTGAGCACATTCTCGGCTAAGGTCCAAAGATTGGTGCACATGCTGAAGCAGGTGGACAACCGATCTCTTGTCCTGCTGGACGAAATCGGCACAGGAACCGATCCAGCAGAGGGAGCTGCCCTGGCCCTGGCTGTACTGGACCAATTCCGTGGCCGCGGCGCTTTTGTGGTTGTTACCACACACTACCACCTGATTAAGGCTTACGGCATGCTCCATCAGGGGGTGGAGAATGTGTCGGTGGCTTTTGATGAAGAGAACAGCCGGCCTACCTATCAGTTGCGTTATGGTCGTCCCGGTACCAGCAACGCCTTTGAGATCGCTGCCGACCTTGGCATGCCACCGGAGATTGTCGAAGAGGCAAGAGGCCATCTGGATCCTGGCGAAGGCCAGACCATTGACCTTATCAATCAACTGACTGAAGCCTGGGACAGAGCCAGGAATGAAGAAGAAAAACTTATACTCCAGCAACAGCGGTTGAAATTGGCCAAAGCGAGTTTGGCCAGGGAACGTAAAGGCTTTGTCCAATCTCGAGAAGAGATTCTCAGTGAACTGAGACAGCGGAGCGAGGGCATGCTCACTGAGGCTGAAAAAGAGCTGAAATCGGGAATAGCCAGCTTGCAACAGGGCGGAATGCGTAAGGCGATGGCAGTCCGAAAGAAGGTCAGGGAGATCAGGCAAGAGCTTAGCTCTGCACTTGAGTCGCAAAGCGAGCGAGAGGACAAAGGAGTGATGCCCTCTGCGGAAGGGCAGTTGGTGCGTTTGCGAACCGTGGGTGGCAGGGGTACCTTGCTCAAGATCAAGGACCAGGGGCGCCGTGCAGAGGTGCAAATGGGTCCAAAGCGTGTGGAAGTTGACCTGGAATCCCTGGAACTCCTTCCAGACGAAAAGAATGCGAGCGCTAGAGCGCATCGATCCAACTCCATCAGGGTTTTTCGCGAGGAGCCTGAAACCTGCCAGCAACGGCTGCATCTGGTCGGCCTTAGGGTTGAGGAGGCAATCCCGTTACTGGACAAAACAATTGATCGGGCGATTCTTGATGGTTACAACCAGATCCATGTTGTTCATGGACACGGCACCGGGAGACTTCGCCAGGCGGTGCAGGAATTCCTCACTGAGCATGCTATAGTTAAGGGATTTCACGCCGAGAAGCAGGGTGCTGGAGGCACCGGGGTTACGGTTGTAGAACTGAAGGACTGAGCGCAGTTGGCAGCCGACAGCCCCGCGACAAGCTCCCCGGGACTATGCCCGGGACAGGCAGGACAGGCTAGCAGCAGGCAGGTCAACGCGGGATTTTGGGAGTGGAAAAAAGAACATTAACATGCTAAAATAAATAAATAAATTTACTATTTCCTATAAAATACTTTAAAGTTATAGCTTCATATTGGGAACCTGGAACTTTGTACTCCTTACAACTGTCTTCTCTAGTGGGTAGTGCTTACTACTCACTGCTTACTGCTCACCGCTTACTTTAATCGCCATGGAGGGCGATTAATGGGCCAGATCAACCGCGAGATAATCGAAGAAGTTCGAGCCGCAGCCAATATAGTGGATGTCGTAGGCTCCTATATCTCCCTCCGTAAGCGGGGGAAGAATTATTTGGGACTCTGTCCTTTTCATGGCGAAAAGGAGCCGTCATTTACGGTAAATGATGAGAAACAGATTTTTCACTGCTTTGGCTGTGGGGCCAGTGGTAGCGTTTTCGATTTCCTCATGCGCTCGCGCAACCTCTCTTTTGCTGAAGCGGTGAAAGAACTTGCCAAACGCTTCTCAATTCCTCTACCGCAACGGCAGGAGACAGGGCAGGCAAAAAGGATGCGTGAACTGGCCGAGCGCTTACGTCACGTTAATGAGCTCGCTGCTGGCTATTTCAACCAGGTGTTGCTTGACGAGGGTACTGGGAAGATGGCGTTGGCATATCTCCAGAGTCGGGGCATGGGGCCGGAGGTTATCCAGGATTTCCAGTTAGGCTATGCGCCACAAAGTTGGGATGGGTTGAAACGTTTTCTCCTCAGCAGGAAAGTGGACCTGAAAATAGCTGTTCAGGCCGGGTTACTGGTGAAGAAGTCCGAGAGGGACTGCTACGACCGATTCCGACATCGACTGATGTTTCCCATCAAGGACATGGGTGGGCGTACCGTTGCTTTTGGCGGCCGAGCTTTGGATGAAGAAAACCCACCCAAGTACCTCAATAGCCCCGAAACGCCCATATTTCACAAAGGCCGAACCCTCTACGGTCTGGCCACGGCCAGGGAGGCGTGCCGGCGACATAAAGAGGCTCTGGTGGTGGAGGGATACTTTGATCTTCTAGCACTCTACAACCAGGGGATCCAGCAGGTAGTCGCGCCTTTGGGCACCGCACTTACCCTCCACCATGTCCGGCTGCTGAGTCGGCTGGCACCTCAGGCGGTGTTGGTTTTTGACGGAGATCAACCGGGTATGAGGGCGGCCATGCGCAGTCTGGAGTTGTTTCTGAGAGAAAAATTGCCTGCTCGCCTTCTGGCCTTGCCTGAGGGGATGGATCCTGACGACTTTTTGGCCAAGGAGGGTAGGGAGGCATTTGCCTTACTGCTGGAAGAGGCACGGCCCCTTATGGAGATTTTTATTGAACAGTCCATTGCCGAATATGACGGCTCGGTGGAGGGTAAGCTCAAGGTTGTCCGCCAGGTGACTCCCATGCTGAAGTTGCTGGACTCGCGCGTAACCCAGGAGGGCTACTTGCGAATGCTGGACCAAAGGCTAGGGGTGAGTGAAGAAGTATTGTGGGCGGAATTGGGCTTGGACCGTACATCGAGGATGGGGACCGCAAGGGGACCGAAGCCGGACCGGGCCACACGCATTCCCGCCTGGGAGGAAGAGATCGTCCGTATTTTGGTTCATTATCCCAACTGGATCCCGTTGCTTGAAAAAAGCTCCGCTCTGGATAATTTTCAAGTAAATCCCTGGGCGGAGGTTGCAGGACTTTTGAATAAACACTATCAGGAAGGTGGAAACCTGGCCCTAAGTGGGTTATTAATGGACCTACAAGACGATGACCTCAAAAATGTGATAAGCGGATGGTCACTGGAGTCGAGCCCATGGCGAGAGGAGGAGGCCCACGCTCGTCTGCGGGAATATCTTGAGGGAATCGGTTCCAGAAGACGGCAGTTGCAGGATGAGCTGAAACGGCTGAGGGAGGAAATCAGAGCTGCCGAGCGCAGCCAGGATCAGACTCGCATTGCGGAGCTCCTGGCGGAGTTGCAGGCTAAGAAGGCAGCCTTGTTGGCTAAAGAGGCCAATGATAAAGCGAACCTTTCCAGGGGGGAGATGGTTTGATGGCTAAAAAAAGGAATATGGAAGATCTTAGGCGGCTTATCTCGATGGGCAAAGAAAGAGGATACCTTACCTATGATGAGGTAAATAGTATCCTGCCAGACGAGCTCGTATCCTCGGAGAAGATCGACGACATGATGATGATCTTCGATGAGATGGACATTGAGGTCGTCGATTCCTCTCAACAGGCAAAGATGCTCAAGGAAAAGATCGAGAAAGATGGGGAGGACATCGACGAGGAAGATCAAGCCCTGCCATTAGAGGATGATAGCGGAGGCAGGGTGACTGACCCGGTCAAAATGTATCTTCGGGAGATGGGCATGGTCTGTCTTTTGACCAGGGAGGGAGAGGTAGAGATAGCCAAGCGGATCGAACGGGGCGAGGAGGAAGTGATTGACGCCATTATTGCCACCCCGATTGGTGTTCGCAAGATTCTTAACTTGCGTGAGAAGATCGCTCTAGAGAAGCTGAGGGTCCGTGACGTCCTAAAAAACCTGGACGAGGATTTTGAAGAATATAGCAGTGAGGAGGAAGACAAGGAGAAGGAAAGATTAATTGAGTTACTGGAGGAAGTTCAGCAGCTGTATGAAGAAAACCTCAAGATGGAGGAGCTCATCCTGACAAGCAGTGCTGAAGGTAAATCACGAGAAGCGGATGAGGAAGCCCTGCGGGTCGGCAAGGAACGCATTGCCGAGTTGCTTAAGAACCTGCGCTTGGAGAAGCGTCAGGTGGACAGGATTGTGAGCAAACTGCGGAGTTGTGTGGAGAGAATAGAGAAAGGCGAGCGGGAGATCGAGCAGTGCATGATCCGCACCGGTAAGCCAGTTCAAGAACTTCGTCGCCTTTTCCGACATGTAAAGAGCAATCCTGATTCAATGGACCAAACCGCCAAAGATCTTGGCCTTAAGCCAGATGAATTCTTAGAGATGGAAAAAACCATCAAGAACGGCCGGCGCCGCATGCGGCGGATTGGTCAAGAAGCCAAAATGGATATCCGCAGTCTGAAGGAGATCATGAGTCAAGTTGACGCGGGTGAGGTCAAAGCCAAAGAGGCAAAGAGGGAGTTGGTGGAGGCCAACCTGCGGTTGGTGGTAAGCATAGCCAAAAAATATACCAACAGAGGGCTACAGTTCCTTGATCTGATTCAGGAGGGGAACATCGGTCTGATGAAGGCAGTGGATAAGTTTGAGTATCAGCGGGGCTACAAGTTCAGTACCTACGCCACCTGGTGGATCCGCCAGGCGATTACCAGGGCCATTGCCGACCAGGCCAGAACCATTCGCATTCCTGTGCATATGATCGAGACCATTAATAAGCTCATCCGGACATCACGATACCTTGTTCAGGAATTAGGGAGGGAGCCAACACCTGAAGAGATAGCTGATAAGATGGAATTTCCCTTGGAGAAGGTGAGGAAGGTTCTGAAGATTGCCAAAGAGCCCATCTCACTGGAAACTCCCATCGGCGAGGAGGAAGACAGTCATCTGGGTGATTTCATTGAGGATAAAAAGGTAACATCTCCGGTGGATGCGGTCATCAATCTGAACCTCTCTGAGCAAACGCGCAAAGTGCTTTCCACCCTGACCCCCCGAGAGGAAAAGGTGCTGCGCATGAGGTTCGGTATAGGGGAGAAGGCGGATCATACTCTAGAGGAGGTGGGCCAAGATTTTCTGGTAACCAGGGAGCGCATCCGGCAGATCGAAGCCAAGGCCCTGAGAAAGCTTCGACACCCCAGCCGGCGCAAGAAACTCAAGAGTTTTATTGATAGCTGATGATAGGGTTGGAACTGGGAGAAAGGAATCGAAGCCGGGCGGCGGGGAGGCAACAACCGCGGGGATATTTCCCTTGACAAAGAAGATTGAGGCCCATATATAAACAAAATTCCCGGCGATAAACATCGTTGAATGGTATTGAAAATGCTTCAGCGAGCGCATTCCTCGTAGCTTGTTGGAGCGGAGCGGAAATCCCGTCGCCGGGGCTGCGGGGTTAGCGAGCGAACTACAATAAAATGGTATAAATACCTTACATTTCGAAGATTCCCTGCAGCTTGTCGGAGCGAAGCGGAGATCCCGCTTCAGCGGGGCTGCAGGGAGCTTCAAATCATTATCCTAGCCCTGATATTTTATGAATTGCTTTCGCGAGATCACGAAGATGGGCGTGCCACCTGGCAACCGCAGGGTGTTGGTTCCGAGGCGTACCTGAACGGTACGTCGCAGGGACCGACAACCGAGGACGCCAGGCAGGACGGCCTTATCCATG
>PPDG01000092.1 GCA_002899795.1 Desulfobacteraceae bacterium
CGCGAGACCGTGGAGATGGTTGTCCCACCGGGCAACCGCAGGGAGTTGGATCCGAGGCGTACTTGAACAGTACGTCGCAGGGTCCGACACCCGAGGACGCCCGGAAGGACGCCCATATCCGCGGTCGCAGCAGGCAACTCGTGAAATATCCGGGTTACAAAAAAGCCCCCGTGGGCCGATCAAGCAGCCAGTGGGGGCTCATATAGTCAAAAAGGTTTCGACCTTGTTCTATGTGAAAATCTAACCATTCCTATATCAACGGGCAATGCTGAGAGCCAGTTGCGAGATCTTGGGATTATTCGTTCTTCATGCCATTGCACAGATACTCGTCAGAGATTGCCACTCTGCCACAGTTAAAACATATATACTTGGGGTCTCTTGTTAACTCCTTGATCTTGTCGAAATCACCACAACTTGCCAGAACACAAATATGACCTGAATGGTCTCCACGACAGACTTGTTCAGCCATTATTCCACCTTAAATGTTTGACAATGAAGTGCATTAGTCATTTCTGGATGTTCCGTACCACTCCTCAAATGTCTCGCCCCGCATCTTGGCCTGACGTTCCATTGCAGACTGACAATGAACACAGAATAGAGCGAAGGGCATTAACTGCAACCTTTTCTCAGTGATGGGTTCTTCGCACTCCTCACAAAAACCATAATCACCATTCTTAATGCCGTCCAGAGCATCTTCAATCAAGTGGAGCCTTTTCCTCAGCCGTTCACCAAACAAGTGAGCATACTCGGCGGCCATGTCTGCGGTCGCATAATCGCCCAGGTCTCCCGTATGGTCCTTCACCCGGGCGCGTTCAATCTGGACTCTCACCTCGTCGAGTATTTCCTGGCGCATGTCCTCAAGTGTCTTCCGCAATCGTTGTCTGCTCTCATCTGATAAGGTCATTGCCTCACTCTCCTCCAGTTCTTGTGGAAGCTTCGAGTTTTCAATACCCTTACCGGCAAAGCGTTCAGTCCAAAGTAAATATACAATTGATATTATTGATATTTTATATATTCAAGCGAAATGACGCGTAATTATGATGTTTTTTTTGTCTTTGGTAAAGAAAAAAAGTTACATCAGACAATTTTTTTTTGGCGAAATTGGGGGATGTTTGAGACTAGCCCTCGTCGGGCGTGGGGATGTGTGACTCACAGGGGACTCCCACCTGGCAAAGACCGCAGCCCACTTTGTTTTCCCGGCCATATTTCTTCCGCACATAGCCCCTGGCCTTTCCGAGATGGTCTCGGCATCTTATCTTGTCGTGTCCCTCGGAACTAATGGCCTTGACTGGGCATTGCTCAGCGCATTTCTTGCAGATGCCATGGCTGAAAAAAAGACAGTAGGCCTGGTGGTTCTGGTAAGGCCGTGGGGTAGCGGGAATCTCCAGTCTGGCCACCACTGAACCAGCCCGGATAGCCTTGCCCACAGGGGTAATTAAACCGTCGCAGAGGCCAAAGGTGCCCAATCCCGCTGCATGGGCTGCATGGCGCTCGGACCAGGTGGATGCGAAGCCGTACAGCTGCGAATCTTGCCTACCCCAATGGGGTGAAAGCATTGGTGCCACCGCTTGGACGGCCTCATCCAACAGTATTTTAACAACGTGCTGGCGCAAGGCCACATTAAACTTCTCGCCCAAATCTCGGGCTGCTGCCCAGCGCGGCGAAGGATAGACCTTCTGATCAGCATTCTCATCTTTTGTAACCCGGGTCTGAGGCAGGATCCAGCTGATCACGGTCAGATCTTCCGGGGCCGCTTCAGCATCGGGAAAAGTCAGCTGGAAAATCTCCATTGGCGTCCAGTAGAAATCGCCTATGTGACCTTTGTACTCCTGGTAGATGGCATCATCACCGCGAGAGAACCCAACCAGAGGTGAATCCCAGGCGACCTCCCCACCAGGCAAACCGAGGGTGTTCAAAGGAGAGGTAGCTACAAAATCCACTATTTTCCGGATCAGCCAGTCAACTGGATTTTCTTCATTGTGATTGATAACCATACTGAGTCTTTCTCAATCATGAGTGAACAGTTTCGGGCAACTATACAGCAGCCTGAGAGACTCGACAACAACGTTATAGGGTCAAATTTTTTGTTCTTGAAGTCTATCTCCTCCTTGCGATCCGACCATTGACAAATCAACACATGGTAGATATAGGTGCCAAATCTATGCACCACTATTCTGGTTAAGGAGGGCACGAGTGAATACAGAATCGAACTTGATCGAGAGCAACTACCGGGACTTGAAAAAACTCTTCCAAAAATACGGTTACAAAGATTTCAAATTCATCGATCCTGAGAAAATTGTAGTCTCCCAGTGGGTACGGATGAAATGTATGTACGGCTGCGGGGAATACGGACAAAACGCTTCCTGCCCCCCGAACGTGCCTTCCGTTTCTGAATGCGAGAGATTCTTCCGCGAATACAGTGCCGCTGTCGTCTTTCATTTCGACAAAAAGGTGGAGCAGCCTGAAGACCGTCACGCTTGGTCCAGTAAGGTCAACATGAAACTTGTCAAGTTAGAGCGAGAAGTTTTTCTGGCCGGTTACGAGAGAGCTTTTCTCTTGTACATGGACAGCTGCTGCATATGTTCAGAGTGCTCCAAGGAAAGAGAAAATTGTAAGGAGCCAAGACTGGCCCGCCCCTCTCCTGAGGCTATGGCTATGGACGTATTTACTACCGTAAGACAGTTTGGCTTTCCCATCGAAGTCCGTACGGATTATTCGCAGCAGATGGACCGTTATGCCTTTCTGATGATCGAATAGCCATTTATGCTAATTGGTATGAGGAGTGCGGCCACCTGAATAGCGGCTCTAACTCTCGGAATGCAGAGAAGGATAATCGGTGTAGCCTGTTTCGTCCCCTCCATAAAAAGTTGCTAGATCGGGCTCGTTCAGAGGTTCGTTCTTCTTGAAACGCTCTGGAAGATCAGGGTTGGCCAGGAAGAGCCGGCCAAAGGAGACCAGGTCGGCGCCGCCCGCTTCTAGCACCCGTTCGGCACTATCCCTGTCATACCCCCCACTGGTCATATACGTCCCTTTATAGATTGTTCGGAGTTTTTTGGTTATGGGATTCATAACACCGTTGAAATCAGTTGGGTTTGAAAGGTCCATCTCTACAACGTGCAGATAGGCAGTGGGGAAGCGGTTCAGTCCTTCAGCAACATGGCTGAAAATCGCCTCCGAATTGGAATCGTAGATATCGTTGAAAGGATTTCCGGGGGAGATGCGAACTCCAACGCGGCCCTGCCCCAAAACATTGACCACCTCTTTGGTTACTTCAAATAAAAAGCGGGCGCGATTTTCGATGGTGCTACCGTACTGGTCCGTCCTCTGGTTGGTGCCATCCCGGAGAAACTGGTCCACCAAGTATCCATTGGCCCCATGTATTTCAACACCATCGAAGTTAGCCGCAAGAGCGTTTTCCGCCCCCTGCCTGAACAGATCAACAATCCCGGAAATCTCTTCTGTTTCCAGGGCTCGGGGGGTAACAAATGGGCTTGGGCCTTCGTAGGTCATCGCCTCACCTTCTGGCTTGATGGCTGAGGGGGCAACAGGCTGGGCGCCCTCCGGCTGTAGGGAAGGATGCGAAATGCGTCCACAGTGAAACAATTGGAGAAAGATCAACCCTCCACGTGAATGAACCAGATCGGTCACCATCCTCCAGCCGGCAATTTGCTCGGGTGAGTAGATGCCGGGCATGTCCGGGTACCCCAACCCCTGGGGTGAAACTTGAGCGGCCTCGGTAATAATAAGGCCAGCTCCGGCTCGCTGCGCGTAGTAAAGTGCATTCATGGGCTGTGGGGAATTTCCTCTGCCGGCACGATTGCGGGTCATGGGTGCCATGACCATTCGGTTTTTCAGTTCGTAGGGGCCCAATTTGTAAGGTGAGAAGAGTTTCATCTATTACTCCTTGCGGCCATCGCAACCTTTATCAGCTGTTAATTCGTCGAGAATATGAACCGCTGAACCGCTGAACAAGGAACCGCAGAATATCGAAGTAAAAAATATTTTCTGTTTTTTAAAAATTTCTGCTGTTCGAAATTCCTTGTTCGATATTGTCCTTCGGACTCCCCACCCTGTGGGCGGGTCCCCAGTTTCGATATTCAAAATAGAAAACAGGCTGAATCCCGCTATGCGGGGAAGGACCAGGTTTTCTAGGACTAAATAAACTTCCTCTCCACTGGTGCTTTTAGATCCAATCAGGCCTCCACATCTTTATTTGAACCTGAACGTATGGATTTGCCGTCACTCCAGGCACGACCGATATTGTCACCCACTGACCAATATCGGTTGTCTGGCATAGTGAGCAAGAATGGTTTTACCTTTTTTATGTCGGGCGCACCGTTGGTGAGGAACTGCTCTTCGGAATAACTACCCACAATCTCACCGATGAAAAAAGAGTTGGTTGGTAATTCCACGGTTTTTGAAAGCTTGCACTCTATGGTTAGCGGGCATTCGCTGATCATCGGTGCATTTTTCAGTTCGCCGTAGAATATGGCGAAGAGCTTGGACTTGTCGACACGCTTCCCGGAAACCAAGCCAACGTAATCAGTGACCTCCACCATATCAACAGTGGGGAAGTTCACGCTGAACTCTCCTGTTTCTACGATAGCAGCGTGGGATGCATGGCCTTGGTTTACGGCCACCCCGAGCATGGGCGGCTTGAAGTTGACTCTTGTCAGCCAACCCAGGGCCATGAAATTCGGTCGGCCTTGAAAATGAGAGCCAAGGATGGTGGTTGCCATGGGTAGAACACATGTTTGATCACCTATGTGTATTTTCGCCATTGAAAATCCTTTCTTTCTACAAGTGGTCGTGCTTCTCTTCTTTCCAGGTTTCCAGAAACTCTATTTTATCTTTGGAAAGCACTGTCCTTCGTTCTGGCATTACCTCTTCTCCTGGTAAGTTTTTCCCGCTGGATTAACTCTTCTAACTATACGTATGCAGCTGCATGGGGGCAATGTGAAAAATAGGAGAGTGAATTGCATTTTCCCATTGAATTCGCTAAAATAACTTTAACCTTTGGAAAACATAATAGAAAGTGTAAAGAGAGGGATCAATGCAATTTCTCGGCACCGACAAGTATTATCTCAATCCCGAACTAAAAGAGATCGTCAACATCTCCACTGCCATGGAAAAACCCTTGCTGGTCACCGGGGAGGCCGGAACCGGCAAGACCCAGTTGGCCTTCGAGATTTCCCGGGCACTGGAGTTGACTCTGGAAGAGGCTCGCTGCAAATCCACCTTCAAGGGTGAGGAGCTTTGCTACGTTTATGACACCGTCTTGCGCCTCAACGACTCCCGCTTCGGCACCGAAGAGAGCGGTCGGGATGTAAACAACATTTGGGATTACCTGGGCTTCGGCCCGATCGGCCGCGCTTTTCTGGCAGAGGATCGACGCGTCCTTCTGCTGGACGAGATCGACAAGACTGATTCGGACACCCAGGACAATCTGCTGGACGTGCTGGAAGACGCCTCCTTTATCATCCGCGAGATAAACCACAAGGTGAAGGCCAACCATATGCCCATAACCATAATCACCAGCAACGCCAAAAGGGAGCTTTCAGATCCTTTCCTCCGCCGCTGTTACTGCCACCACATTCCCTTTCCCTCAATGGAAGAGATGACCGAGATTATCCGCTTGCACTACCCTGAGATTTCTGCTCCCCTTATGGATTCAGCCCTGGCCATCTTTTATCATTTGCGGCAGCAAGGCTTCGAGAAGCCGCCTGCTACCGCGGAACTGCTGGACTGGCTCGGTGCCCTACAGCTAGATAATGCGAAACCGCCATTCACGCCTGACAAACTTCCTTTTCTCGGAACTCTCCTCAAGCGTACTCAAGACTTGCTGCAACACAAGGGCGTGAAGCGGGAAAACGTTTAGCGAGTACAAGAACTACAATCATGTTCCTTCCTTTCTTTTACCAACTGCGGGATCAGGGTGTCCCCATCAGCCTCCGCCATGTGCTGGAATTCTACCAGGCCATGGAGAAGGGGCTTGCTCCTGACCTGGATCGACTCTTCATTCTCATGCGACTCATTTTCGTTAAGAAAGTTGAGCACTTCGACGGTTTCGAGCAGGCATTCGCAGCCTATTTCCTTGGGGCTGAGGGTGGCGAAATCCCAAAGTTCTCCCATCAGGCCTGGGAAGAGAAAGATTTTCGCCGTTGGCTTGAAGAAGAGATGGCCAAAGGCTCATTGCCGGAAGATGCTTTGGAGCGGCTGTCGCTGTCTGAACTTCTCCAACGTTTCTGGGATGTGGTCATGGAGCAGAGAGGGAAACACCGAGGTGGTCATACCTGGGTTGGTACCGGCGGCACCTCAGCCTTCGGGCACTCCGGTGCTGATCGCGAAGGTATCAGGGTGCACGGAGACTCGCTGCATGGCTCTGCGCTCAAGGTCATAGAGAGCCGCCGCTATGTCGATTATGCCACCAGCGCCACCCTTCGGGCCGAAAATCTCCGCCAGGTCCTCGCCGCCCTCAAGCACATGGCACCTGCAGGGCCCCTAACCGAACTGGATGTGGATGAGACCATTGATCGCTCCTGCAGAAACGGCGGGGAAATCGAACTGGTCTTTAAAAGAGAACTGCGAGATCGTATCCAGGTTATCGTGCTGCTGGACAATGGCGGGGCTTCCATGCGACCTTATTTGGATCTGGTCAAACTGGTTTTCGGTCTCATGCGCGATCACTTCAAGGACTTAGATTATTATTATTTCCACAACTGCGTCTACGGCTGTGTCTATAGCGACCCGAAGCGGCTTGCCCCCTATCTTGTACACCACCTGGTTCGACGTGACCCGGAGACCCGGGTAATCATTATAGGCGACGCCAACATGGCTCCGGCCGAGCTCATGCTCTCCAATGGCGCCATGGACTATTTTTCCAAAATTAGAGTGCCAGGGCGAGATTGGCTGTTGCAGATCCGCAATCACTTCACTCACAGTGTCTGGCTCAATCCCATCCCCCGATCAAGGTGGCCCCGCGAAAGCCAGACCATCGACCAAGTTGGCGAGATCTTTCCCATGGAAGACCTCACCCTGGCAGGGATCAGGCGGGGAGTTGAGTGGCTGAATTCCGGCGCGCCACCGAAGAGAGCTAACAGGCAGGTGGCAGTCTAGATTGCGGATTTGGAAGGGCATAGAGCATAGAGCATAGAGCATAGAGTAGATTGGAGATATGCGACTGAACAATTGATGGATTCGATGCTTGCTTGATACCAATTTGCCTTTCACTGCTTACTGCTTACCGTTTACCGCTTACCGCTTACTTTGGCTGAAGATTTCTAAGGACGAGACAAAGGGAAACCTGCCATGAGAATCGCTGTTATCGGTACCGGCATTTCAGGAATGGTTGCCGCCTATCTCCTTTGCCAGGACCACGATGTAGTTGTTTTCGAGGCCAACGACTATGTCGGCGGGCACACCAACACCATCGATGTGGAGCTCAATGGCGCGAATCACCGGGTCGATACCGGCTTCATTGTTTTCAACAGGGAAAACTACCCCAATTTTGTCAAACTGATGGAGCTCTTGGGGGTAAGCTATCAACCCTCCAACATGAGCTTCAGCGTTCAGTGTGAACGGACCGGTCTTGAGTACTGCCCCACCAACCTGAACTCTCTCTTCGCTCAGAGACGCAACCTGCTGCGACCTTCTTTCTACCGTATGCTTGTGGACGCCTTTCGCTTTCGCCGCGAGGCTCAAGAGATCTTGCGGACAAGTGACTACGAAACCACTCTCGGAGCTTATCTGGAGGGAAAAGAATACTCCCAGAACTTTATCCATCATTTCATCATCCCCATGGGCGCGGCCATTTGGTCGGCTGACCCGAAGCAATTCAACGAGTTTCCGGCCCACTCTTTTGTCCAGTTTTTTAACAACCATGGTTTTCTCAAGGTGAGAGACCAGCCTCAGTGGCAGGTAATCAAAGGTGGTTCAAGGAGCTACGTAGAACCTCTTACCCGGTCTTATAAAGACAACGTGCGACTCAGTTGCCCTGTGGTGTCTATTAAGCGACACGCTGATCACGTAGAGGTGGAGCTACGGCATGGTGAAGTGGAGAGATTCGATCAAGTTGTAATAGCAACGCACAGCGATCAGGCCCTTGCCATGCTGGCCGATCCCTCCGATTCGGAACAGGAGATATTGGCGGCCATCCCCTATCAGGAAAATCTCACCATCTTGCACACCGACTCCTCCCTCCTCCCTAAGAGAAAAGTCGCCTGGGCAAGCTGGAACTACCATATTCCCCGGGAGGAACTGGGAAGGGTAGCTCTGACCTATTACATGAATATGCTGCAAAGCCTCAGTTCACCGATTGATTTCTGCGTAACCCTCAATCGGCCTGACATTATTGATCAAACCACGATCATCAGAGAGTTCAACTACCACCATCCCGTCTACGCTCCCGAGGGGCCTCTTGCTCAGAAGCGGCGCCAGGAGATAAATGGTATCAATCGCACCTATTTCTGCGGTGCCTACTGGGGCTATGGTTTCCATGAGGACGGGGTAAACAGCGCTCTGGCTGTGTGTGAGCATTTCGGGAAATCCCTGTGAACCTTAAGAGCTACATTTACGAGGGGCACATTCGCCACCGTCGCTTCCGTCCGGTGGAAAACTCTTTTCGCTATCGTATTTTCTTTATGTTCCTCGACTTGGAGGAATTGCCGCGACTGTTCCACAGCAATGTTTTCTGGTCACACGATCGGGTTAATCTCGCTTATCTGCGCCGTCGGGATCACCTGGGTGATCCGAGAGTTCCACTGCAGCAAGCTGTCCGGGACCTTGTAGACCAACGATTAGGAAAGCGGCCGGCCGGTCCCATTCGCATGCTCACTCACTTGCGCTACTTCGGCTATTGCTTCAATCCTGTCAGTTTCTTTTATTGCTACGATGAATCCGATGAGCAGGTGGAGACCATAGTGGCTGAGATTCACAACACCCCCTGGGGTGAAGAGTATTGTTACGTCCTGGGAGAAGAACTCAATGAGCATCCTGCTAGAGGGTGGAAGCGTTATCAATTTGGCAAAGATTTTCACATCTCCCCTTTCATAGATATGGACATCTGGTACGACTGGAGATTTCGAGAGCCCGGCCAATCATTGAGTGTACACTTGACTAACATAGAAAAGGGCAGGAAACTCTTTGATGCCACTTTGACCCTAAACCGGAGGGATATTAGTAGCCGCGACTTGAACAGGGTCTTATTGGCCTATCCCTTCATGACCCTCAAGGTTACCACCATGATATATC